>DATMQG010000033.1:0-92850 GCA_035566835.1 Solirubrobacteraceae bacterium | reverse complement strand
CGACGACGTCTCCCAACACGAGTGCCGTGCCGCGGTAGGCGTCGTTCAGCTCGATGAGCTGCTCCATGCGTGCTTCGCGCTCGCGCGAGAAGACGCTCATGACACCGAACAGCGGCAGCACGGTCAGCAGCGCCCACCGGTGTTGAGCGGTCGCGAACGCGATGGCTAGTCCGATGGGCGTGAGTGCGAGATCCATCAGATAGATGCGAGACACTTCACGAGCGAGCTCCCTTGCGTCCGGTCCGCCACGCAGTCGCTCTCGGAGGACGTTCGATACGAAGTCGCCAGCGAACTGCGCACCGAGCGCCAGGGCGAGTACCCCGGAATGGCTGATGGGATCGCGATCACCGGCGAGGACGAGTACGAGGGCCGGACCGAACGCGAACCAGCTGTTGCCCGGTGCCGTGAGCAGGCGGCTGGGCGCCAGCCGTCCGTTGAGGACGGCAGGGAGCATCCCCACTGTCCAGGCCATCATGAGCAGCAGCGGCGTGAGGGCAGCCGGCATTACGAGCAGCATCGGCACGAAGACGACCTGGATCGGCACCGTGATGCCTCCAGCGATGTCAAACCGGACCTGCGTGGCTGCGGCAGCGCATGCGACGCAGGCGATGGCCAGCCCGAGTTCTGGGTGACCGGTGCTGGGGGCGAGCACGGCAAGCGCCGACGCGGCGAGCAGGAAGCTGCCGCCAACGGCAAGCTCGGCTCGCCGCTCGGTGGAGACCAGGCGCTGCGCACGTCGAGCCAGCGACGCGCGCAGCCGGTCCGCCTCAATTACGACGTCAGCGGCCACGTCCTGCGCTCCGTTTGCGTGCTCATCGCGTACCGCGCGGGTCCACGAAGACGTCATCTATCTGCGAGGTGCCGAGCAACGCAGTGAAGCGAAGCGACAGCCGTGTCGTTCCGCCCGAGAGCAGTGCGCCGGCGAGCGAGCCGGTGAGCATGGGCAGCGTGGGCTTCCAGGTGGGGCTCAGCGCCGCCGCACCCAGCGGCAAGGCCACCGGTCCGAGAAGCGTCGGGTAGACGACCTGCACGGCGACGGTCGAGAGCAGGCTGTTGTTGCGGGCGACGAAGCGAAACGTGGGATCGGAAGCGTCGACGCACACCGGCGGCGACTGAGCCGAAGCCCCGGCTGGGAGCAGCAGAGATGACTGGCCGACCGCTCCCGTCACGGCATAGGGCTCACTGCCAGCGGTCCTCGTGGCCCCTCCTGAGAGAGACCAGCCCGCAAGCGAGCCCTCGAAGCTCCCGCCAGGAACCAGCTCGTAGGAGCTCGCGTCGCCCCATGCCGCGAATGGATGACTCAGAGTCGTTGCTGGGCACGTGCCGCTGCTTATGAGCGCCGCGCCGGCGGCTGCCGTTCCCGCGACAGACGTAACAATCAACACGCTGGCGCTACACGCCAGTCCGACGATCGCCTTGAACCGGGCCGGTGAGCTTGAAATGGTGAACACGAAAGCCTCCTCGGCTTCGTGCTGGCGGCCGAGCTATCTCCGACGGAGACCTCTGGCTTTGCGCCCCCGCCTCGCAACGGGTTTGCCCTTGGCAGCTTCGTTAGTAAGTGCGCCGGTTTCATCGCCCAAATGACCGGCGACTGAAGCGCTGCGCAAGCCAAGTGGACGACTGTTTCGCGGGCCGGAGGTGCTGCTGGTAGAACTCGGGTCGGATGAGTGAGTCCTACGCCAGGGGACTGCAGGAGGTGGGCGACGGCCTCTACGCCTACCTGCAGCCCGACGGGAGCTGGGGATGGAGCAACGCCGGCCTGGTTGCTGACGGTGAACAGACGCTCCTGATCGACACGCTCTTCGACCTCGACCTGACCGAGCAGATGCTGTCGGAGATGCGCCACACGGTGCCGGCGGCGAGTCGCATAGACACGCTCGTCAACACGCACGCCAACGGCGACCACTGCTACGGCAATCAGCTGGTGCGGGACGCCCGCATCGTCGCCTCTGAACGCACCGCGATCGAGATGGCGGAGCTGCCGGCAACGGCAATGGCGGCGCTTGTGCGGGAGGCGCCAAAGATGGGGGAGGTCGGCGAGTTCTTCCTCCGTTGCTTTGGTGCCTTCGACTTCGATGGGATCGAGATGGTGTTCCCGGACGAGAAGTTCAGCGGCGAGCTCACCTTGAAAATTGGTTCACGCGAGGTGCTCCTGATCGAGGTTGGACCGGCCCACACCCAGGGCGACACGATGGCCCTGCTTGGCGCTGAGCGAGTGCTCTTCTCCGGCGACATCCTCTTCAACGGCGCTCATCCGATCGCCTGGGCGGGGCCGGTGTCCAACTGGATCGCGGCATGCGATCGGATCCTCGCGATGGAGGTCGAGGTCATCGTTCCCGGACATGGGCCACTCGCCGACCAGGGGTCGGTACGCGAGCTGAAGGCCTACTTCGAATATCTGTACGACGAGGCGCGGGAGCGCCACGCGCGGGGAATGACATCGCTAGAGGCTGCTCGCTCGATCTCGGTCGATCGGTGGGCCGACTGGGGTGACCGCGAGCGGCTCGCCGTCACCGTCGCGACGATCTACACCGAGCTGTCGGGAGACGCGCCGCTCAACCCGCTCGCGGCGTTCGAACAGATGGCCGAGCTGGCGCGGCCGACCTAACGTGGGACGGTACGGCGTGAGCGTTGAGGGGATCCAGCTCAACGATCCGCAAACGCTGTACCTGCGCTGGGAGGACTCGCAATGGTCGCCCTTCACGATCGATCTCGCGACTGACCAGCGTCACTGGAGCGCGATGGAGGGTCCTGCCCGCGACCTGATCCTCTTCGCCGTTTCCTCGCTGATGGTCGCCGAGGAGCGGATCACCACCAAGTTCTCCGGCTTGGTGGGCGCGTACGGAACCGAGGAGGAGGCGACGTTCCTCGCGACCCAGCAGGTCGACGAGGCGCGGCACATGCAGTTCTATGCGCGTTTCCAGGACGAGGTCGTGGCGGCGCCTGACGCGATCGCCGCGCACGTCGACCGGGCGCGGACTCACGTATCGCACGCGTTCCGTCGCATCTTCGACGAGGAGCTCGCGTGGGCCCACCAGCGGCTCGTCGAGGAGCCTGGCAGCCTGTCCGCGAAGGTCCGCTTCATCACGCTCTACCACCTGATCCTCGAGGCAACGCTCGGGCTGACGAGCTTCAAGTTCATCACCGATCATCTTTCTCGCGAGGCGCTGCTGCCCGGCTTCGTCGAGGGCTACTCGAGGATCCACCACGACGAGACGCGCCACATCGCCTATGGCGTGTGGTTCCTGCGCGAGGCCGTCCGTTCACGCCCCGAGAACGCCGAGCACATCCGTGACACGCTACGCGGCCTGCTGCCGTCCGTCGCGGCGTCCCTGGCACCGCCCGACACCGGCTCCGGCCGAGACTTCGATGCGATCGGCGCATCGGGCGATGAGATCCGCGCGTTCGCTATCGACGGCCTGACGCGACGCCTCGACGTGATCGGCGTGCCGCTCAGCTCCCTGTGACGCGCCGCCCGCCTATCGTTGCCACCTCGCCCCCGGCCCCCGGCCCTTTCCGCACGACCCAGGGTTCAGCCGTCGCTGAACGGTGCGATTGGCACGCCATGGTCGTGCTCTCGCACCCCCAGCTCGTAAGCGGCGCCGTGTGAGGTGCGTAGCGTCCGCCGCGCGCTTCGGCGTGGCAGCTGGACGACGACCTCGAGCGCGGCGACCGAGCAGTTGAAGACATCGTGGTGGCCTCCGGCGGGGTCGCTGTAACGCCAGCCGGCGGCGGCCTGCGGCGGGACGTCCGCCCGCGCCTCGAGCACCAGCCCGTCTGCGCCCGGGAGTCTCAGAAGACATCCATCGGCGCTCTCCGATACGCGCAGTCCCCGTGCCGCCAGTCCGCCGATGCGGTGGCGGTGACCGTCGAGCGCCAGCGCGCCATTGGCGAGCCATGGGGTCAGCCGGCCCGCGATCCGTAGGCGGCCGAGGGCGACGTCGAGCCAGGCCGCCGACGCGCCCTCGAAGTCGATGCCGTGAAGCCAGATCCAGCGCTCGGCGTGCTCCGCGCCCCAGTTGTGGCCGACCATCCCCGGCCATGAGCGCAGCTCGATGGCGTCGTGCCCGGCCAGCTCGAGGACGCCGTCGAATTTCGCTGCCGGAAGCGGGCTCGTGAGCTTGGTGCGAGGCAACGGCGCCCGATACATCCACTCTCTTGGCAGGTGTCTCAGTTCGGGCTCCCCGGAGCTGAACCGCAACGACCAACGCGCGTCGCCGCACCGGCCCTCGGCTCGGCCGGGGCCCATCACGGCCCCCTCGCCACCCTCCTCGCCCACCGCGATCCAGATGTCGTGCGGCGCTCTCAGCTCCTCGCTCGTCAGCTTATGCATGTACGGTCGGCCGTTGCGTGCATCGAACACGGTGCACCAGACCGAGCCCTTCGCCCTGGCGCCGGGGGCCTTGTGGACGGTGTTACGGATCCACACGCCGACGGGCTCATCGCGCGAGACGGCGCGCACGTAGAACGACTCGTACATCCCCACCCGCTCCGGCACCGACGGAAAGATCGCCTGCGTGCGCACGCAAACGATCCTAGTCGGAGAGCCGATTCCTGAGAGGATGCCGCGAATGAGACGAGACCCCCTCGTGCGGCTGCCGGATGCCCTCGCCGCCTCGCAGCCGCCGCGCCCGGACGCGCGCTTCGTGCTCGGAGTCGATGGCGGGGCCACCAAGACGATTGCCGCCGTCCTGGACATGGACACGAACGGGCTTCATCTC
This sequence comes from Solirubrobacteraceae bacterium, assembly GCA_035566835.1. GTDB lineage: Bacteria > Actinomycetota > Thermoleophilia > Solirubrobacterales > Solirubrobacteraceae > Palsa-744. The sequence goes on along the minus strand of DATMQG010000033.1, from coordinate 88,129 downwards.
GGCCACGCGGGGCCAAGCAACCAGGACGCCGTCGGTGCCACTGCGGCCTTGCGAGCGCTCCTGGAAGCCGCCGATGAGGCCATCGCGGAGGCCGGCATCACGGCACAGCGTCTTGCCGCCGCCGTGCTCGCCGTCGCGGGCACCGACACCGAGGCAATCGCCGGCAATCTGCGCGCCGTCCGCACCGCGGACTGGCTCGTGGTCAACGATGTCGTCGCGGCGTGGGCGACCGCCACTGGCACGGGTCCCGGAGTCGCCGTCATCTCGGGCACCGGATCGAACGTATTCGGAGTCGGCCCGGAGCACGTTCCCTGGCGAGCTGGCGGCTGGGGACATCTGCTCGGCGACGAGGGCTCCGGATTCTGGTTCGCCATCCAGTCGATCAAAGCCGCCCTCGGCGACCGCGAGGCCTCGGCCCCGGAAACCGCTCTCAGTGAGAGAGCGCCCGCCTTCTTCGGCCTGGAGACGGTCGAGCAGCTCGCCGCTCACCTCTACTCCAAGCCGCTTACCAAGGGAGAGATCTCCGCCTTCGCGGTGGAAACCGCCAGGCTCGCCCGCGAGGGCGACGCCGTCGCCCGCGAGCTGTATGTGACCGGAGCGCGAGAACTGAGCCGCCAGATCGGCGCAGTGATTACGCAGACCGGTCTTCGTGGTGCCTTTCCCGTCGGCCTGATCGGCGGCGCTTTCAAGGCCGGGGATGTGTTTGTGGGGCCGCTGAGCGACGCCGTCCGAGAAAGCGCCCCCGAGGCCCGGATCGAGCGGGTCCAGATGGTTCCCGTGGGCGGCAGCCTGCTGCTTGCGGCCCGCGCCTGCGGCCGCGCCGACAGCCTGCGGCCAGCCGATCTCACTCGGGCGATCGAGGAGACGCTCGCCCGCAAGCCCCTCTGAGCTGTTAGGCGGTGTGCCGGCGCGCGCGCGCCTCGATCGCGGACCTGCCGCCGATCGCGCTGGTGCCGGGCCCGGCGATCCGCAGGGCCGCCGCCGCGGCGGCGAACGCGGCGGCGTCCGGCGTGGGCTGGCCCTCCTGCAGTGCGATGAAGAACGCCGCCGCGAAGACATCGCCCGCGCCGAGGTCATCGCCAGGCTCCTCCGTTGCCGGCGTCGGAACGTGCAGCGTGCCACCGCCGGGCACGTGGACGGCCGTGGGGCGATGCCCAGCCGTGACGGCCACCACAGCGCCGGCCCGCCTCGCGTGCGAAACCAGCCCGGCGCCGCTGACCTGCTCAACCTCGCTTATCACGAGGGCGTCGCAGCGCCGCGGGAACGCGGCGGGGTCCGCCGCCGCGAGCGAGATCTCACCGCCTCCCGTGGCCCACTCTCGCACCAGGCCCTGCGGCGTGAGCCCGACGAACCGCGCCTCGCCTCGCCACCGCCGCGGGCTCTCCCGCGCGATCGGCGCCAGATGCAGGATCGAGGTCTCGAGGCTCGGCTCCCCCTCGATCGGGCCCGCCCACGCGAGCATGCGCTGCCTGCGCGTCGCGCCCGAACCCGACGTCTGCAGCGTGGTGGTCTGCTCCGCCGGCTGGATCTCGAGCTCGAGCTCCGCCCGGTAGGGCTCCAGCAGCCGCTCGATCTCCGGCACCGCTCCGCGCGTCAGGATCAGCGCCCGCAGACCCAGACGGCTCGCCTGCAACGCACTGTAAAAGGCCGTCCCGCCCGGACGCCGGGTCCCGTCTGCCAGCACGTCGATCGTCACGTGGCCCACCGTCGTGTAGTCAAATCTGGCGCCCGGGCTCACGTCTGCACCGGGCCTCTGGCACCATGACGCGGGGTTTGCCCGGCCGGGGCACGGCACTGAATCGCATGCACCTGGCATGCGTATACCAAATCGAATCGCCTCGCCGAATGTTTTCCTTGCCTGAGCCACGATGATCGCTCGCCCCCTAGACAGGCGCATGGCGGCCCGCCTTGCCCCGGCGTTGCTCGCGCTCGGCGTGATACTGGCGCCGAGCCCCGCGCTCGCCGCAAGTCGCGTCGGATCGCGCTATCCGGCCGGCGCCACGCGCCCCGTGATCGTCGCGCGTGCGAGCGACTTCGCGCGTAACCCGCCGCGCTCGTGGAGCGCGTCGGCGCGAGGGCGCTCCTCTGCGAGCCGCTCCCCGCGCGCACGCCGCCCCGCGCGCAAGCCCGCGCTGCGTGGCAATGCGGCCCGCGCTCTCCTCGCGTTCCAGGCGATGCAGAAGTACTACTACCTGCAGGGCTCGGGCCTCTACAGCGGCGAACCCTTCTCCTACCTCTGGCCGTTCTCCCAAGCCTTCGCGGTCACGATCAGCATGGCCTACATCCCGCACCTGCCGATCTCGTTCTCCCGCGAACTCAACGCTCGTCTCGTCGGCTTGGACTCCTATCTCGACACGAACAACTCGGGCGCTCCCGACGGGATCTACACGAGCACGCTCGCCGCATTCGATGGAACCGTCGCACCGCCCGCCGGCCCCGGCGGCACCAAGTACTACGACGACAACGACTGGATCGGGATCGAGCTCGTGCGCGCGTACAGGCTCACGCACAACCCATCGGTGCTCGCGAGCGCCGAGGCGGTGATGGCCTTCGAGATGGCCGGCTGGGACACGAGCCCCGAACGTGCGTGCCCCGGGGGGATCCCGTTCTCGAACGCCGCAGAAAACACGGATCGCAACACGGTCACCACTGCTCCCGCGGCGGAGCTCGCCGCGCAGCTCTACCGCATATCCGGCAACACCCAATACCTTCAGTTCGCCCAGAAAGCCTACGAATGGGTGCGTCGCTGCCTGCTCACGCCGGGCGGCCTGTGTGCCGACCACATCAGCCCCACCGGAGTCGTCGAACCGATGCTCTGGAGCTACAACCAGGGGACGATGATCGGTGCCGGCGCCCTTCTCTATGAGGCAACCGGAAACAGCGGCTACCTCTACGACGCTCGCCAGAGCGCGCGCGCCGCGCTCGCCTACTTCACACCGGCACGGCTGGCCTCGGAGATCCCCTTCTTCCCCGCCATCTACTTCCGCAACGTCCTCTACCTGGACTCGATCACCCACGACCCGCCGGGGAAGAGGCTCGCACAGGCCTACGTCGACTACGCCTGGCAGCACCTGCGCCTGCGCAACAACCTGTTCGTCGCCGGCTCACCACCCTCCACCCAGCTGCTTGTGCAGGCAGCGATCGCCCAGATCTACGCCGTGCTGTCCTCACCGCCGAGCACCTACTTCTGATCGCCTCGACCGGGCCGGCAGCGACAGTCCCCGCCGGCCGGACGCTCGCGCGGGAGTCGATAGGCTTTCGAGGTGAGCGACGGCGCCAACCTGACGACCGCCCGGGGGCTTCAGGCGCTCCATGACGACCTGGCCGCGCTCGAGGGGGAGGGGCGCCGAGCGATCGCCGAGCGCATCAGGACCGCCCGTGAGTGGGGCGATCTGAAGGAGAACAGCGAGTATCACGACGCCAAGAACGACCAGGCGCACCTCGAGACGAAGATCGCGAGGCTGCGCGAGAAGATCGCCGACGCGGTCATCGTCGAGGAAGGTCCGGCCCGCGAGAAGGGCGTCGTGGGGCTCGGCTCCACCGTTGTCGTGCGCGACCAGGACGGCGTCGAGCAGACATGGCGCATCGTCAGCTCCCACGACGCCAACGCCCGGGAGGGTCGCCTCTCGGCCGAATCTCCGGTCGCGGTCGCCCTGTTGGGGCGCCCGCCCGGCGAGCAGATCTCGGTGTCGCTGCCACGCGGCAGCCGCACGCTCACGATCGTGAGCGTCGGCTAAGGCGGCTAGCTCGTGCTTCTCGACCCGCGCGCCGCTCTGGCGTACGCGTCGCGCACAAGCGCGACGAACGCCTTCGGCCGGCGCCGGTAGATCCGCTCGCCCTGCTGGAGCGCCCTGCGGCGCAGCTGCCGGCGGCGCCGGGCGATCAGCCGCAGCAGCGTCCTTCGAGCGGGTCGGCCGAGCACCAGCGCGCTGTCGCTACGCACCCGCTCGGCGAACACGGCGAGGTCATGGTCCTCTCCCAGCACTTCTCCCAGTGCGTCGGCGCGACGGGCGAGCCGGTGGATGCGAGCCGCCTCCTTGCGCCTGCGCGCGCGCCTGCGCCCGCCCCCCCCGCGCCTGCCGTGCCGCGCATGCTCGCCGCCGGAACCGCTGCGGTCGAGCATTTCCGCAGCGTGACGAAGGTCCTTGACGCGTTTGCGCCATTCGTGCATCGCAAGCGTCCGATCGCCGCCCGCCCGCGCCGCCCGCCGGTAGCGCCTGCGGCCCTGGCGGTAGATGCGCCGCAGTCCGGGCTCGGCCACGGCCATGCCCGGGCGGTCGGCCAGTCGCCACTGCAACACCCGAGAGCGCAGGGCGTGGACCTCGCCGATCAGCTCGCGGCGGGCGGACGAGTCGCCCAGCAGGGTGCTCACCGCGGCGCGATCCCGCTCCGCGGCGAGCCGTTCGCGCAGGGTCGCGAGACTGCGGCGGCGGCCTAGCTTGCGAGGATGGCGCTTGAGCAGCCGCTCCAGCGTGGCCACCATGACCTCGCCATCGCGCGCTCCGGCTAGACGCCGTCCTGCGTCGCGGAGGATGGCATCCTCGCGTTCGAACTCGCCTTCCGGAAGCTCGTCCTTGAGCAGGCTCACGAGCGCGCGCAGGCGCTTGAGCGCCTTGCGAGTCTCATGCACGGTGCGCGCGGCACTCGTGCGGTCGAGCTCGCCCTCCAGCAGCTCTAACACGAGGTCCAGCTGTCCCAGGGCGATCCGACGCAGCCCCTCCCCCGGGCCCTCGGCGGGCAACAGCCCGAACTGGCGTTCGCGCTCCCGCTGGGCGCGGCCGCGACGGTCGCGCTCCGCCTTGGCGAGCGCAGCGCCCGCGCGAACGAGGGCCGTAGCCGCGAGCGTCGCCGCCATGGTTGCCGCCAGCGGCGCGACAATGGAGCCGTGCTGAGCCTTCCGCCCTCTCCTTGGTGGACGGTGCGACGTGCGGCGAACCGCAAGCCCGCGACGTATAGCTGTCCGATATGTGGTCATCCGCTGCCCGCTCTAACCGAGCATATGCTGATCGCCCCCGAAGGTGACACCCGCCGCCGCCGTCACGCCCACACGCATTGCGTGCTGGGCGCACGTTCGCGCGGTCAGATCGTGCTGCGCGACGAGTGGCAGCGCACGCAGCCTCGCCCGCCTTCGCTGTGGAGGCGGCTGCTGCGGCGCTAAAGGGCGATTCAGCCGCCGGCGATTCAGCCGCCGAAGACCTTCACATAGTCGGGCTCGACGCGGATGATCACGCGCTGTTCGCCCGGCTGGCGCATCGGATACTTATCGAGGTCGAGGTACTTCTTGGCGAGCAGGTCGATGTGCTCGTCGGCGCCGTCGTGCGTGCGCTCGGCGACGCGCCCCCGGATCTCCAGGTATTCATACGGGTTCTCGAAGTTCTGTACCTCGAGCGTGATCCGTGGGTTGCGCTCCAGGTTGCGCGGCCAAGCGCGGCCCTCGGCCGTGTTTACGGCGACCCGGCCGTCCTGAACGTCCACCCAGGCCGGGGACACCTGCACCGACCCGTCGGCCCGCAACGTCCCGATGTGGGCGAAGTTCCTGCCCCTGAGAAGCTCCTCGGCACGGCCTTCGATCCTCGTACTCATCGGATGGCACCTCTTCGATCGTGGATGGTCTGCGCATCACCTTAGGCGCTCACGATGCCCTTTCGAACGGGAGCGGCTGCGCGACCCTAGTGCCTGCTCAGCCCGTTCGACCGTTCGACGGGCGGGATCGGGCCGAGCGGCGTCAGCCGGCCATTGTTGAGCTGGAAGCGGACCGTCGCCTGGCCGCCGCCGGGGCAGCACAGCGGGTCGTTCTTCCGGTAGAGCGGATAGGCGAGCGCGACTTCGGTGTCACCCTGGGAGACGACGCGCAGCGTCGCGCTCGGTTCCCTCGTGTCCGTGCCGATGTAGCGGCCGTTCACGAAGAAGAACGCCTGCTGGGCATAGCCGTCGCCGGAGGCCGTCCTCCTCGCCACGAGCACGCGCAGGGCCTGGTTGGGGTGGTACTGCGAGGTGTCGGTTGGCGTGAATCCCTTCGCGCGGACGATCGCCGCCGCGGCAGCCGCGCCTTCAGAGGGCGCTTTTTCCTGGGTGAACGCAGGCTCGGGCGCGCTGTGCGTCGTGCCGGACGTGGTGCTTTGAGTAGTGGTGGGCTGGGTCTGGGTCTTGCTCGTGGGAGTCTTGGCGGCCGGCGTCGTCGTCGCTCCGGTTTCCGCGACCGGGGGGGCGCTCGAGACCGTCACGGTCTTCGTCCCGGACCCGCAGCCCAGGAGGAGCACTGCGACGCCCACGGTGGTGACGGGCGCGAGCACCCGCGACAGGCCTTTTCTCATCGCACCCATGGTATTCGCCGCATGCCCGCGTGCTCCTCGCTGCGGGGCGCGGTCGCCGGTGACAAGCCCCCTCGGGCCGACGCAAGCGTACGGCCCGGGTTCGAGCAATCCCGAGCAGGCGCGACGCTCAGGGGTCCCAGGAGCCGCCAGCGGCTAACATCGGATTGCGATGTCCGCGACCTCCGAGGAGCAGGACAGCGGGAAGCCGGCAGCGGAGAGCCCCCGCCGGCGGGAACAGGCGCGCACGGCCGCGTGGGTGATCCTCGCGATCGTGATCACGGCCTTCGCCATCAGCAACACCGAAAAAGTGAAGGTCCACTGGATCGTCGGCTCGGGCCATGCCCCTCTGATCATCGTGATCGCGATCTCACTGCTCGTCGGGATCATCCTCACCCACTTCGCGGACCGTCGAGCGGCCAAACGCCGCCGATAGGCGCCTCTGTCACCACCTCGACAGCCGCCTCCGCGCCGATGAACGGCGCGAGCACGACGTACGACAGGTAGTCCGACATGGCCGGGAGCAGCTGAGGCCGTCCGCTGGCCACCTGGCAGCGGACCGTATGCCAGATCGCACCGCCGACGCCCTCCACGGTTAGCCTCCCCACCGGCTCTCCGGGCGCGCCCTCGGTCAACAGAGTGGCGAGCGCCTTCGCGAGCTCGAGGTTGCGCTTAACCGCGCCCGCTCCGGCGGCGAACGCCTCCGCGGCGATCGTGCTGGCGTAGTGGGGATGGTCGGCGAGGTAGAGCATCAGCTTGCCGATCGCGCGGCGCACCGCGCGAGGCCAGTCGGCGCTCGCGAGTCCGTCGTCGGCCGTTACGCGCAACAGCTCGCCCGCCAGCATGTCGAGCGCCGCCAGGAAGCACTCGTCCTTGCTGGCGAACTGCTCGAAGAAGGCGTCGATCGAGACATCCGCCTGCTCGGCGATGCGCAGCGCACTGAGCTCGCTCAGGTCCTCCGCCACGGCGAGCCGCAACGCGTGCTCCATCAGCCTCTCTCGCACGTCGGCGCGGCGCCCGTTCGGGGCGTGGCGTTCCCGCGGCTTTGACAGGCCGCCGAGCATGCTCCTTTTCAGGCTCTCCGCGATGATCTCGGTCATGCCGGCGGCCGCCCGCGTCTGAAAGCGAAGTGTCCAGCGGAGCATCTCCTCCGTCAGCTCGTCGGCGCCGATACCCCGTCCCTCCCGCACGCACGTCGACATGGCGGCGAGCAGGCCACCGGCGATTCCCCGCGCGACGGGGATCGGAAGGGGGCCGGCCTCAGGAGCGCCCGTGAAACTCTCGCAGAGCATCCGCTCGCACGTCGCGGCGGCCCGGCGCAGGCGCATCACCCCCGGGACCCCGGCGGTCTGGGTCTCCACGATCACCAACGCCGCGGCCTTGCGGTTGCGCGTGACCGTTGTCGCGAACTCGGCGAGGGCCGGGCGCAGGCGCTTCTCGAGCGGTCCGTCGCTCGCCATATAGGCGTCGGCCGCACGGCGCATCGTGTCGCCGGCCAACACGTCGAATGTCGCAAGCAGACACTCCTGCTTGTTGGCGAACTGCTCGTAGAACGATCGGCGGGAGACGCCGGCGAGGGCGATCACCTGCTTGACGCTCGTGCCTTCGTAGCCGTTCGTGGCCACCGCCTCGACCATCGCGCCATGGATGCGGATGCGCTGATGGCGGGCGACCTCCTTGCGCTCGAGCCGGTGGGGCCCCGAGGGCAGCCGCTTGTAGAGCGGGCCGAGCGGAGCTCCCGCCGATGGCTGGCCGCCGTCGCGAGCGACTGCCCGCAACTGTTTGTCTACAGACATTTGACACAGTCTACAATCCAAATTCTCGTATTTGTCCAGCCACCAGTTTTTCTGGCGCGAAAACGTTCGGTCCCGCCTCGATGCGAGACAGGTGGAATCCGGCGAGACGGCCTGCGCGACGCTCGAGCCGCCGGTCAGCGAAGGACGATCTGCAGAACCAGAACGCCCAGCCCCAATGCGATGCCCACGCCGACCTCTAGCGCAAGCTCCGCGCGGGTCGCGCGCGAGAGGATGCCGGCCACGAGCTCGAGCCGTTCAGGCTCGCGATCACGCTCCAGAGCGCCACGTCCACGGCCGTCCGCTGGGACGCCCCCGTCACCCACGCGACCACGAGCGCCAGGAGCGGGATGGCTGCACCCTTGACGAGCGCCCAATCGTGCACGAGCCCCCGCAGCAGCGACCTCGGCGTCAGCGGCTCCTGGGTGCTCGGCGCCAGGCGGCTGGCTTTTGTATGGGCGGATTATCTCCCCCGGTGGGGTGGCTCGCCCGCGCGTACACCGACGGAGCCCGCCGAGCTGACACCTCGGCGGGCTAAGCACGATGGAGCTGTCCTCGCAGGCTCTGCGCTCAAGCCGTGGCGCCCGCACCAAACGCCGGGCTCTGTGCGTCCCGTCGTAGCGTATGCATCAGCCACCCGAGCGCGAAGGTCGCGGCCCCATACACGATGAAGGAGATCCCGGCCAGCAGCGCGAGCGTCGCGAACCCGATGGGCGGGCTAGAGACGATCACGATACCGGCCGCGACCTCGACCAGCGCCAGCACAATGCTCCATGCGCGTTGGTCGCTGTCGAAAGCCCTCACCATCCGCACAACGCCTCCGGCGATCAGCCAGATCCCGATCAGCAGCGCAACCGCGAGCACGCCCCCGATCGGGTGACGGATAAGCAGGACGCCGACGACTACGCTCAGTACTCCGAGTACCGCGGTGAGCCCCCGGTTATCGTTGTGGCGGCCGAACGACGCGATCAAATCGAGGCCGCCGTCGAGCAGCGCAAATATTCCTGCGATCACCGCCAGCGTCGCAAGGCTATCGCTCGGCTTGGCGAGCACGATCACCCCGGCGGCGATGCCGATCAGACCAGCGAGTAAGAACAACCACCAGGACGACGTCGACTCGTGCAGCTCCTCGGCGCTAAGAGTCTCACCCAGCATTTTCAAACCCCCTCGTGTGCATCTGAATTCGATGCACGACCAGACTGATCGTCGCGGCGGCCGCGCAGTTGGAGCCGCTCTCGGCCTGCGTTGCGACGGGTCACGACCGCGTCGGGCTGAAATTAACCGAGCCAGCCCCGGTCGCATCACTCTACGAGTGGGCCCATGCGTTACCCAGGCCGTAGTCTTCACCAATTATCTCACATATTCGGTTTAACGCAAGTCTCTTATCGCAATTGGCGCCTGCGGTAATCGGCTATCTGCCGCCGGTGTCTGGGCGCTCGTCCTGCGCGTCGAGCGGGCCCAACCTGTCGAGCCGGGCACTGGTGCGGACGAAGAGGAATGACGCGAGAAATGATTACTGCAGAACAAACCCTGGCCGCTGACCCGGTTCGGAAAGAAAATGCCGCGCGATCTGAAAGTGTGGTTCCGCCGCCGAGGACGCCGTCCGCTTTGCGCGGTTCACGCGCGCGGCTGCTCCGCTCGGGCGCCCGGAGTAGTGTTGTCACCGTGCAAGAGCGTCGATCGAGGGTGCGACTTCGTCAGGCCGTGCTCGTGGCCGCCGAGCTCGAGCCCGTCGCCTCGTCGTTGAGGTCCGCACTCGGCCTCGGAGAGCCGTTCCGAGACCCCGGCGTCGGTGAGTTCGGGCTCACAAACGCCGTGTTCGCCCTGGGCGATTGCTTCCTGGAGGTGATCGCCCCACGCGGGCCCGACACTGCCGCGGGGCGCTACCTGGCCCGGCACGGCGGCGACGGCGGCTACATGGTGTTGTTCGACATCGAGGACCTCGAGGGTGCCAGAGACCGCGCCGCGGCGCTCGGCGTCCGCGTGGTCTGGCAGGTGGACCTGCCGGACATCTCCGGCACGCATCTGCACCCCGCCGATATGCGCGGGGCGATCGTCTCGCTTGACAGGTCGGAGCCGTACGGGACATGGCGATGGGGCGGCCCCGAATGGACCGGACGTGTGGGCGAGGGAGCGTCGGGGCGACTTGCCTCCGTCACCATCGCGGTCGATGATCCGGTGGCGGTCGCCACGCGCTGGGGAGCGGTGCTCGGGATTCCCGTCTCGGGCAATCGGCAGCCGCGGCTGGCGCTCGATGGGGGCGAGGTGGGCTTCGCGCCCGCCGCGGATCAGCGCGGCGAACGGCTCGTCGAGATCGCCGTCGAGCTTGGCGCCGAATCCGCTCACCAAAGCGAGGCGATCGAGCTCGGCGGGTTGCGCCTGCGCCTGCTCGAGCCGGCCGGAGCCTAGCCTGGCACCCGACTGAGCGCCTCGCCCGGCAGGGGTGCGAAGCGAGGGTAGCGACGCTCGATGAAGCTCGTGACGCCCTCGACGAAGTCCGGGGCAGTGAACGACTCGAGCATCAGGCGGTCGGCCTCCGCCAGGGCCTCCGGGAGACCCTGTTCGAGCGCCGTGTACACCTGTCGCTTCATCGTCGCCATGCTGGCCGGGGAACAGTTGACGGCCAGGTCGCGTGCGTAGCCGAGGGTCTCCTCGAGCAGGAACTCCGGCGCCAGCGCGCGGTTGACAAGCCCCAGCGCCGCCGCCTCCTCGCCGAGCACGACGCGCCCGGAAAGCAGCAGGTCGAGCGCCCTCGCGGGGCCGATCAGCCGCGGCAGCAGCCACGAGATGCCGTGCTCCGCGATCAGTCCACGTCGTGCGAACGCGGTTGTCAGCTTCGCCCCCTCGGCAGCGAAGCGCACATCACACATGAGCGCCTGCACGAGCCCGATCCCGGCGCACGGGCCGTTGATCGCCGCCACGATCGGCTTCGGGATCGACAGCGGGAAGGTCTGTTGCCGGCGCTCGCGGACCTGCTCGGCGGGCGGCAGCTCGCCGTCGCCGAGCGCCTGCAGCTCCTGCATGTCAGCCCCGGCGCAGAAGCCTCTTCCAGCACCGGTCACCACGATCACGCGCACCTCCTCCGAGCTCCCACAGTCCTCCAGCCTGCCGAAGTAGGCCCGCTCCATCTCGCCCGTCCACGCGTTCAACCGCTCGGGCCGGTTGAGCGTGAGGAGCGCCACGCCATCCTGAAGCTCGTACTCCACCACCTCGCTCATCTTTCCTCCCTCGACCGCTTGTAGCACGAGCCTACCCCTCGCGGGCATTCCGCGAGCGGCCCGGCAGCGTCGCCGAGCTGAGCATCGAGCGGACCCGTACTGAAGTATCGTCGCGCTCGTGTGGTCCGATCTCGACGACGAGATCATGGGCGGCGACGGCTTTCCCATGGCCGCGCCCGTGAAGATCGGGGTGGCCGACTCCGCGGGCGTCGCGCTCGAGGGTCCGCTGCCTGGCGGCGGCCGCCGCGCAGGGCTACTCGCCCACCGCTACGAGTCGCAGCTGATCGGGGTCGAGGTCCGCCAGTACACGGGCTGGCTGCAGGACGGCATCTACTCCCCGCACACGGAGAGCGGCTTCCCTGCGCCGGCGAACAAGACGCTGCTGCTGCTGGCCAACGGGTTCATGGCCCGCCGGGGCCTCAAGCGGGCGCGCGCGGCGAGCCGCGCCTGAGCTGTGTCGCCGGACGTCGAGGTGTTGGCGGGCTTCGATCCGCTGGGCGGGCTGCCGACCGGCGACGTGACGCGGTATGTCGTCGTTGACGTGTTCACCCAGGTACCGCTCGAGGGCAACGGGCTGGGCGTTTTCACCGACGCGCGCGGCCTCTCCGCCAAGACGATGCAGCGGCTCGCTCGTGAGCTGAACCTGTCTGAGACCGTCTTCCTGCTGCCCCCCAGCGAGGGGGGCGATTGCGGGCTTCGGATCTTCACCCCCACGAGCGAGCTGCCCTTCGCGGGCCATCCCGTGCTGGGAGCGGCGTTCGTCCTCGGCTGGGCGCTCGAGCGCGACACGCTCGGCCTCGAGACCGGTGTTGGTCTCGTGCGGGTCGAGCTCGCGCGCGAGGGCGGAAGGCTCGTCTTCGGACGGATGCGCCAGCCGATTCCGACATGGTGCGCGTATGAGCGCCAGCCTGAGCTGCTGCGCGCGTTGGGAGTGGAGCGCTCGGGCCTGCCGGTGGAGGTCTACTCGAACGGGCCCCGACACGTGTACGTCGAGCTGGACAGCGAGGAGGCCGTGGCGGGCCTGCGTCCGGACCTGGCCGCCCTTGACGCCCTCGGCGAGATGGGCGTCAGCTGCTTCGCGGGCTCTGGTGCGTCGTGGAAGACGCGCATGTTCGCGCCGGCGCTCGGTGTCCCCGAGGATCCGGCAACCGGCTCGGCCGCCGGTCCGCTGTCGGTGCATCTCAGCCGCCACGGGCGGGTGTCTTTCGGCGAGGAGATCGAGATCCGCCAAGGCGCTGAGATCGCGCGTCCCTCGCTCCTGTACGCGCGCACAAAGGGCACGACCGAGCGGATCGAGGGTGTCGAGGTTGGGGGCTCGGCTGTGATCGTCGCCGGCGGCAGCTTCCTCGTGGAGGTCGCGTAGACTGCCCCCAACCGCTACGCGCCGCGCGGGATCGCGCTCAGGGTCTCAAAACGCGTGATGGCAAGGTAGTGTTGGCCGCGAACGTGGGGGTGCGCAGCATGAACGGATCGCCTGATGTCGGCTGAGCATGTCGACGTGTTGATCGTCGGGGCCGGCCTTTCGGGCATCGGCGCCGGATACCACCTGCAGGCCAACTGTCCCGGCAAGAGCTACGCGATCCTCGAGGCCCGCGACTGCATCGGCGGGACCTGGGACCTCTTCAGGTATCCCGGCATCCGCTCGGACTCGGACATGTACACGCTCGGCTACGCCTTCCGGCCCTGGAAGCAGGCCAAGTCGATCGCGGACGGATCGTCCATCCTCAGCTATGTGCGCCAGACGGCGTGCGAGCATCGCATCGAGGAGAGGATCCGCTTCCACCACCGCGTCGTGCGCGCCTCGTGGTCGAGCGCCGACGCGCGCTGGACGGTTGAGGCGCAGCGCACCGACACCGGTGAGACGGTCCATATGAGCTGCGGCTTCCTGCTGATGTGCAGCGGCTACTACCGCTACGACCGGGGTTACACGCCCGAGCTCCCCGGCACCGAGCGCTTCAAGGGCCGCATCGTGCACCCGCAGCACTGGACCGACGACATCGACTACGCCGGCAAGCGCGCGATCGTGATCGGCAGCGGCGCCACGGCCATGACGCTCGTCCCCGCGCTGGCCAGGGACGCCGCCCACGTGACGATGCTCCAGCGCTCGCCCAGCTACGTCGTTTCGCTGCCGGCCGAAGACCCGATCGCCAACTTCTTGCGGCGCGTGCTGCCGTCCAGGCTCGCGTACTCGATCGTGCGCTGGAAGAACGTCGCGCTCACGATGCTCAGCTTCCAGCTCAGCCGCCGCAGACCGAGCCTGGTCAAGAGCATGCTTCGGAAAGGGCTCGAGAAGCGGCTCCCTCCAGGCTACGACATCGACACGCATTTCAAACCGCGCTACGGCCCATGGGACCAGCGCCTTTGCCTCGTTCCCGACGGCGACCTGTTCGAGGCGATCTGCGAGGGCCGCGCCTCGGTGGTCACCGACCAGATCGAGACCTTCACCGAGAAGGGCCTCCGGCTCGCCTCGGGCGCTGAGCTCGAGGCCGAGTTGATCGTTACCGCGACCGGGCTCAACATGCTCGTCTTCGGCGGCGTCGAGCTCGCCGTCGACGGTCACGACGTCAAGCTGCCAGAGCGAATGACGTACAAGGGCATGATGCTGAGCGGCGTGCCGAACCTGGCGCTGGCATTCGGTTACACGAATGCCTCGTGGACGCTCAAATGCGATCTCACGTGCGAGTACGTCTGCCGGCTTCTCAACCACATGGACGCGCACGGGTATCGCGAGTGCCGGCCCTCCGAACGCGACCCCTCGATGCCGGAGGAGCCGTTCATCAACTTCTCCTCCAGCTACGTGCTGCGCTCGATCGACAAGTTCCCCAAGCAGGGAGCGAGACCGCCATGGCGGCTCTACCAGAACTACGCGCTGGACATCCTCAGCCTGAGGTTCGGCTCGATCGAGGACTCAGAGATGGAATTCTCACGCAACGATCGGGCCGCCCCGGCAGAGGTCGGCCCGGAGCTCGCCGCCTGAGCGCGGCGTTTACGTGAGAGGTAATCGCGCCGCGGCACGGCGCGTTGTAGCTTTGGCCGATGGCCGTCGCCGCCGCCCGACCCCCGATCGGCGACATGCTGCGCTCCTGGCGGCGCCGTCGCAGCCTCAGCCAGCTCGAGCTGTCCTTGAACGCCGGCGTCTCATCGCGCCACCTGAGCTTCCTCGAGACGGGGCGCGCCCGGCCGAGCCGCGAGATGGTCCTGCACCTCGCCGAAGAGCTCCAGGTCCCCGCGCGCGAGCGTAACTCCCTGCTGCTCGCGGCCGGCTTTGCGCCGCTCTATACCGAGCGCGCGCTGGAGGCGCCGCAGATGGCGCTGGTCCGTCAGGCGATCGACCGCTTCCTACGCGCGCATGAGCCGTATCCAGCGATCGTGATCGACCGCCATCACGACCTCTTGGCGTCCAACGACGCGCTGGAAGCGCTGCTCGAGGGCGTTTCGCCGGAGCTGCTCGAGCCGCCCGCCAACGCGCTCCGAATCGCGCTGCATCCGCGCGGCATGGCCCCGCGAACCGTGAACCTCCGCGAGTGGAGTGCGCACTTGATGCAACGGCTACAGCGCGAGATGCAGATCACCGCAGACGCGAGCCTCGAGAGTCTCTACGAGGAGCTCGCCGGCTATCCCGGTATCGAGGCCGGCTCACCGCAGGGCCACCTCGAGGCCTCCGAGATCGTGCTCCCGCTGCGCCTGCGCGACGGCGACGGCGAGCTCGCGTTCTTCAGCACCATCTCGACGTTTGGCACTGCTGTCGACATCACGTTGGCCGAGCTCTCGATCGAGGCGTTCTACCCCGCGGACGCGCGTACGGCAAACCGGCTGCTGCGGGACATCGATGCGGGCCCGCCAGAGCCGCCACAAGAGTCAGCGGGGACCGGCGCCTGACGCACTCCGTCGCGGTGGCTCAGGGTCCGTACTGGCCGGTCTCGGCGATCATGCCCGACGGAAGGCCTGCATCGAGGAGACGCTCGACGACGGCCTCCGCCGGGACCGGCTCGCCGAAGAAGGATCCCTGAGCCAGCGCGCAGCCCAGCATCTGAAGCGTGATCATCTCCTCCTGCGTGGCGATTCCCTTGGCGAGCACCGTCAGCGAGAGGTCGCGACCGAGCACGAGGATCGCCTGAAGCAGCCAGCTGCGGTAGTCCTCGTCGTCCGACGCGGCGAGGGAGCCTTGATCCACGTTCAGGAAGTCGAGCGGCAGCCGACGCAGGTCCGAGTGATGGGCGTAGCCGCTGCCGAAATCCTCGATCGCGATCCGTACACCCAGTTGCTTTACCTCTTCGAGCCGCGCGGTCGCCGTCTCGACATCGCGCATTACGGTGCTCTCGCCGATCTCGAGTGTGAGCAGCGAAGGCTCTATACCGGACTGCAGGAGTGCCCGGCGGACATCTGTCGCGAACCCGTCGCGTCCGAGCTGACTCGCCGTCAGCGGCACCGAAACGCTCACTCGATGCCCTGCCACGTTCCATGCGGCAGCCCGGGTGCAGGCCTCCTCGAGCATCCAGCGGCCGATGGGAACGCTCAGCCCGATTTCCTCGGCCAGCGGGAGGAAGTCGTCGGGACCCAGGACGCCCTGTGCCGGATGGCGCCAACGGAGCAGTGTCTCAAGCCCCACGATCTTTTGGTTCGCCAGATCGACGATCGGCTCATACAGCAGGAAGAACTGTTTTTGGGCGAGCGCGGCGTTGAGCTCGACCTCGAGCACGCCCCGACCCTCGATCACAGAGCGCATGTTCGCGTTGAAGAGCGTATAGCGGTCCTTGCCCGCCGCCTTTGACGCCTCGAGGGCCAGGCGGGCATCGCGCAACAGCTCGTCCGGCGTCGCGTATCGGCCAAATGCGACGCCGATGCTTGCGGTGAGGGAGATGCTCGGCCCGAAGTTGTCGAGTTCTACCGGCTTGTGCAGCGCCTCGATCACGCGGCGGGCAAGTGAGTCCAGCCGTGCTCCGCGCGCCGCCGACTCGACCAGGATCACGAACTCGTCGCCGCCGAGTCGACCCACGGTGTCGTGTCCGCGTATCACCGTCTCAAGCCGCAGCGCGACCGTCGTCAGGAGCTGGTCTCCGGCGGCCGCTCCGAGCTTCTCGTTCACGTTCTCGAACCAGTCGATGTCGACGAACAGAGCACCGACCAGCAAGCCAGACTCGCGTCCAGCGCGTGCGAGCATGCGCTGCGCCCGATCCATCATCAGCGCGCGGTTCGGGAGCCCCGTCAACGGGTCGTAGAGGTCCTCGTGCGGGACCTTGCGGGCCCTGACCGCCGATGCCGCGGCACGTGAGCGTCCGGCGCCCACGACGAAGACGAGTAGGGCGAGCATGATGCTGAGGAGGATTCCGGCTATCAACAGCACGAGCGCGTGCCAATCCGCGAGCACCCCGGCATCGACTGGGCCTCCGAAGCTACGTGCGCTCCATCCGTTGTGAAGCTTCGTCGTGATGCTCTGAGCGCCCGGCTGAGGCGTGCCGAGGCTGAAGACGACGTTCGTGGACCCCATCCGGTGGCGGAGGCGGGCCCCGCCCCCCGGGTGGCCCTGCAGCGCCTGCGACAGGACGACTGTTGGCAGGAGGACCTCACGCAGCCAGCCGACGAACGCTTCCCTGCGGGCGGCGAAGCCGAGCGGCGGCACGCCGCCCTTGTACACGGGCCTTGCGATTCCCAGGGCTTCGATGTGTCCCGCCGAGACGGTCGTGTAGATGCTCTGCCCGGAGTCCCGCGAGGAGAGCAGTCCGGGGGTCACGGCGCAGAGGTCAAGCCCCGGTGGCGTGTACCTTGCGGCGCTCCTGGGAAGTCCGGCGATGGCGAAGCAGTAGACGGGCCGCTTGCCGGATGGAACGATCCGCAGGCTTCCGCCGCCGGCTGGCGGCGGCACTACGCGCAGCCCCGTCCGCGTGCCGCGTGTGGATAGGGCTTTCAGCGGACGGCCGCTGAGCTTGGCTTCGAACGCGGGGAGCTCCGGCGCCCGGACGAGCGTTACGAGGCTGAGCTTGGAGAGTTCCGGGTAGCGGTGGAATCCGTCTCCGTACCTGGCCCACGCTTCGAATTCCGCCGGCGACGCTTTGGGGTTGCCGGCGAAGAAGGTTGTGGCGCCGATGGCGAAGTCTTCCTGGTGTTGGATGGCGAGTTTCAACGTGGAGGCGATGTCCGCCGAGGTCTCCCTCGAGGCCTGCCGTGCCTTGTTCGCATCGCTGTGCGCCACGCTGTGAGCGCCGAGGATCGAGCCGACGCTCCCGGCTGCGACGCATACCAACGCCACGGCGCCCCACAACACCCTGCGGCTGCGGGCCAGATGCTTCATCCGCGTGAGCCCATTCCTGGCCGGTGCGCCCGGCGTTGACTCGGCGGCGCCGGCGTTAGGGGCCTGAGCATCGATGGTCGTCTGGGCCACGCTCTGGGCGGGCTGCTCCGGCGGGCTCCCGGCCACCGCCTCGGAGGGGACGGAGTTGGGGTCACCTGCGGGGTTGTTGTGTTGGGGCGTTCCGCTATCGGGCATGGCGATCGTGTGTGCTCGCACCTCGCGCGCGCGTGTGTCGTTGGCTTGATCGAGCCTGAATGACGGCGTCTATCCGCATCATGCCTTTATCTCGACAAATGGCTGAATGAGCATTACCGCTGCAAAAAGGCTTGGCTTCGAGCCGCAACCGGGCGACTCGGCTTGCGCGCCGTCAGGCGGGCGCCGGCGCACCGCCTGCTACAGCACGATCTGCGTGCAAACGAAGTTGGCGGCGAGGCGCTCGCTGCGAAACACCCGAACCTGCCAGACGTGCGTTCGCGACCCGACATGCAGCGGCTCGCCCAACGCGGTCAGCTCGTCGCCCTCGGCCGCCGATGCGAGCACGTTTACCTTGAGCTCGACGGTCGTGAAACCCTGGCCCTCGGGCAGGTGGCGAAGCGTTCCCCAGGCCGCGACCGTGTCGGCGAAGGCTGTCCACGCACCAGCATGTACGTAGCCCATCGGGTGCAGGTGGCGTTTGTCCACCGCCATGCGCCCCCGCACGTGCTCGTCGGTGATCTCGGTCAGCTCGATCCCGAGGTCGCCCGGAAAGGTGCCGGCGAGTCGCTCGGCGCTCAGCTCGGCCGTGATCGCCTTGTTCGTAGACGCCATGGGGTCGGCAGTGTGTCAGACGCTCGCGTTGAGCAGCTTGCGGCGAGCCACCTGCAATCCGCCTTCTCAGGCGATCGCCGGCGCCTCGGGGAGGGCTCCTAGCGCGGCGTCCATGTCCGCCTCAGAGAACTCGGGGTCCTCCAACCGGCCGGCGAGATATGCGTCGTAGGCCGAGAGGTCGAAATGGCCGTGGCCGCAAAGGCCGAACAGGATCACCCGCGCCTCGCCCGCCTCGCGAGCGGCCTCGGCCTCCTCGATCACGGCGCGAATCGCGTGTGCGGGCTCGGGCGCGGGGATAATCCCCTCACTGCGGGCGAAGCGCACGGCGGCTGCGAACGTCTCGTTCTGGCGGTAGGCGCGCGCCTCAACCGCGCCGGCCCGGACCAGTCCGGAGATCATCGGCGCATCGCCGTGGTAGCGCAGCCCGCCGGCGTGCACGGGGGCAGGCACGAAGTCGTGACCGAGTGTGAACATCGCCAGCAGCGGGGTGAGGCCGGCGGTGTCACCGAAGTCATAGCGGTAGACGCCGCGGGTAAGGGTTGGACAGGCGCTCGGCTCCGCGGCCAGGAAGCGCATCTGTGCCTTCCCGCGCAGCACCTCTCGCAGGAACGGGAACGCCAGGCCGGCGAAGTTCGAGCCTCCCCCGACGCAGCCGATCACCACGTCTGGCTGCTCGCCGGCGATCTCCATCTGGGCCGCTGCCTCCTGGCCGATCACCGTTTGGTGCAGCAGCACGTGGTTCAGCACCGAGCCCAGCGCGTAGTTGGTGTCCTCCCGCGACGCGGCCACCTCGACCGCCTCGGATATGGCGATGCCGAGCGAACCGGTTGGGTGCGCCTGCTGCGCTCGCCCAGAGTCCGTGAAGGTGCTGGGTGAGCGATGAACGGTCGCGCCCCAGGTCTCCATCATCGAGCGCCTGTATGGCTTTTGATCGTAGGAGGAGCCGACCATGAAGACCTCGCACTCGAGACCGAAGAGCGTACAGGCGAAGGCCAGCGCCGAGCCCCACTGTCCCGCGCCGGTCTCTGTGCTGAGGCGCCTGACTCCCGCCCGGACGTTCTCGTAGGCCTGCGGCACGGCGGTGTTCGGCTTGTGCGAGCCGGCGGGGGAGACCCCCTCGTACTTGTAATAGATGTGGGCCGGAGTGTTCAGCTCGCGCTCCAGCCGCCGCGCGCGAAATAGCGGCGTCGGGCGCCAGAGCTTGTACGCGTCCCGCACCGCATCGGGAATCGGGACGAGCAGCTCGGTCGAGACCTCTTGCTCGATTAGACCGATGGGGAATATAGGCGTGAGGTCCGCCGGGCCGGCCGGCTCGAGCGTTTGTGGGGACAGCGGCGGAAGCGGCTCGCCAGGCAACTCGGGGAGCAGGTTCACCCACTGCGCAGGGATATCCCGCTCATCCAGCAGAAACTTGACGGTGTCCTCGGCCATGACCCTCCTCGCGGACTTGCTCTGCTCCGCCGGACAGCCTATAGCGATCCCGGCGTGGGGGCCGGCCTCCGTCAGCCACTCAGCGGCGCCGCTGAGGCACCCCACCAAGCGCTGCCACGAGGTCGCGCAACCGCCCGCTCCGCGCCGGTAGGCGACGGGGCTTTGCCGCGATCACGCGGATGCGCGTCGCGGGTGTGAAGCCGTCCAGGTCGCGCTCCACCAGCCTGCCGTCGACGACCGCGATCGGCATGCTCTCGGGGTCTGCCACGAGCGAGCTGGCGAGCTGCCATAGCTCGTCCCACCGGCCCTCGTCCGGCCGGGCGCCGGTCGAGCCCTGATCGGCGTAGTCGAGAACCGCAACCAACCGATCGCCGAAGCGCTGTCGCTCCTCCAAGGATCCAGCCCGATCGAGCCGCCGGGCCATCGCGCGGGTCGCCGCCTCCCAACGTGGGTCATCGATGTCCTCCAGATGAAGCGGGCGGGGCCTGATGCGCCAGATGCTGCTCGGCGTCGCGTCGAGCGCCCGCGCGATCCGGAGCTTGGTCGCAGGATGGGGTTTCGCCGTCAAGCCCGACTCGACGCTGCTCCACGTCGCGCGCGCCACGCCGGCGCGCAAGCAAGCGTCGGCCTGTGTGAGCCCGCGCGCCCTGCGCAGACGTTCGATGACTTCGGGGGGACGCTCCATCGCGATCGGGTGCGATCTTGGCGTCAGGCTCGGACGGATCGATCCCGGTTGGCGCATCCGACATCACACAACGACGACTCAGGGCGTTAGTGGGAAGCGATGCTCGCGCAAGAGAACCCGAATCGGTGCGGTGGGGGAGCAGCCCGGGCGACGTTCCTGTTCGCCGACCTGTGCGGCTTCACGGAGTACACGTGCCGCTACGGAGACGAGCTCGCCGCCGACCTCGCCGTCGACTTCCACCACCGCGTCTGCCGACTCGCGGCCGACGAGGGCTGTTCGGTCGTGAAGTCGATCGGCGACGCCGTGATGGTTCACTCCAGAGACTCTCGGACGGCGGTCAGGCTCGCCTGCCGGATCCTCGCCCTGAGCCGGCTCGACGGCTACCCGGCGATTCGCATCGGCATCGACAGCGGGCAGGCCGTCAGGCGCGGGGGCGATTGGTACGGCTCGACCGTGAACGCCGCGGCGCGCGTCGCCGATGCTGCCACGCCGGGCGAGCTGCTGATGACCGAGCGTGCGCGCGCCGCCATCGGGGACGCGTCGAGCATCGAGATGGTCTCTCGGGGCCTGCGGGAGCTGAAGGGCCTGCCCGACGCTCCCGTGCATGCTGTCCTCGCCGCGTAGGGCGTCCTGACGTCGTGGCTGAGCACGCTCGAGCGGATGGCTGCTGTCTTGCTTACAACGCTCCTACAAACGCCTGCGGCTGACGTTAGCGTCCTGCCCCAAGATGGATTCGGAGACGCCATCCAATCCATCCCAGGAGGTGCATCCCATGCACGTCTCCAAGCTTCTGGGTGCCACGATGATCGCGGGCGCCCTCGGCACCGGAGGTGCCGTGACCGGCATCGCCGGCGCGGCCTCGACGCCGTCGACGAGCAGCACCGCGACCCAGGCGACCCCCCAGAGCACCCCCACGCAGACGTCCCCGCCGACTCCGATAACGCCGAAGTCCACGAGCCCCAAATCGACCGCGCCGGGTAAAGGCCCTTGCCCCAACATGGGTTCCGGCTCGCCCGGGCACTCGGGACCGGGCGCCAGCCCGGGCTCAAGCTATGAAGGGCCGGCTCCGGGAGCGAGCTACCAGTAGCAGGGCGGCCGAGGCGCCTGGAGGATGGACTCCTCTGGGCTCCTCGGCGAGGGTCCACGCCGGGCCGGCACGCGGAGAACCGCTGTACCGGCCCGGCAAAGGGCGTGTGCTCGGCCCTCAGGATTTCTGGAGTTCCCTCACCGTCTTGATGCCTGCGTTGAGGACGACCTTCGGGATCGGAGCGAAGTCGAGCGGCGCGCCAAAACTCTGCCCCGCGGTCATCGCGTAGTAGATCCAGCTCGCGAGCGCCGCCTTTTGAGGCGCACCCTTCGGCACGATGCAGTAGCTGAACGTCGAGATCGGGTACGCGATCTTGTACTTCTTCGGCGGATTGACTATGTGCATTTCGTTGTTCGCCGGAACCTGCTTGACGGAGCTCGCCGCGTTTTCGATGTTCTTGAGGTTCGGGTACTCGAACTTCCCGGCCGCGTTCTGCAGCGCGGCGGCCCCGAGGCCGTGCGCAATGATGTAGGAGGCCGAGATGTAGCTGATGGCACCGTTGGTCGAGGACACGATCGCGGTCTCGCCCTGGTTGCCTTTGCCGCCCACTCCGGTCGGGAAGCTGACCGAGGTCGCGAAGCCAACCTTGCTCTTCCATGTCGGACTGATGCGGGAGAGATAGTCCGTGAACGCATAGGTATCACCCGAGCCGTCGCTGCGGAAGACGGGTGTGATGGTGAGGTTGGGCAGTTTCACGCCCTTGTTCAGCTTCGCGATCGCGGGCGAGTTCCAATTTGTGATCTTGCCTAGGTAGATGTTCGCGACCACCGGACCCGTGAGGTTCAGCCGGCGTATGCCTTCGAGGTGGAAGGCGACGCCGGTAGCGGTCAGCGCCCACGGAATCTGGAAGCATTCTTTGCAGTTGGATGCCTGCGCAGGTGTGAGCGGAGCGTCTGAGGCGCCGAAGTCGACCGCCCGCGCGGAGATCTGCGCGATTCCGGTTCCTGAGCCGACAGCAGCGTAGGTAATGGTGTCGCTGTACCTGCGCTGGAAGTCCGAAGCCCAGAAGGCCTCGAGCGGCGCGACCAGCGTCGAACCCCCACCGGTGAGCGAATATGCGCTCGCCCCGGCAGGGCTGACAAGTCCCGCCGTCAGGCTCGTCATCGCCGCGATTGCTGCGACGATTGGCAATCTTTTGGGCATCAAACGTCCTCCTCGAAGGGTGTCGGGTTCTCGGCGCACCGCAGCTTTACGCGGACTCTGCACCCAGCTGTAACGATGTTGTGAACAGCTACGTTTAAATCACGCGACGCAAAAGTCATCCCTGCGATCTCTCGACGTCGAAATAGCGTGAATGGGCGGCACGTGTTACTTGTGAATATTTCGTGAAAGCGCGCAGGCCGGGAGAACCATCCCGTAGGCTCCCAGGCCATGAGCGGAGCTATAGGGCTTGCGAGCCGTGTAGGCAGTCGCGGGCGATCCGGGGGCCGACTGGCCGACCGCGTCGGGGACGGCGTCCTTTACGGCCTGTGCATGTTGGCGTCGCTTCTGGCGGTCCTCGCAATCGGGGCGATCGCCTATCAGGTGATACACGGCGCAAGCCTGGCGATCTCGCGGTTCGGCGTGGGCTTCCTCACGCATACGACATGGGAGCCCAATTTCGGGATTTTCGGTGCCGGCGCGTTCCTGTACGGCACGGCTGTCACGTCCTTCATCGCTCTCCTGCTCGCGGTCCCGATCGGTGTCTCGATTGCGCTCTACCTAAGCATGGTGGCGCCTCGCCGGGTGCGCAGCGTGATCGGACCGCTCGTGGAAATGCTGGCTGCAATCCCGAGCGTGATCCTCGGGTTCTGGGGCATTCTCGTGCTTGCACCCTTCCTGCAGGCGCACCTCGAGCCGTTCCTGCACCGTCTGCTGGGGTTTCTGCCAATCTTCGGAACCACCCCCACGACCGGTACCGGACTGTTCATCGCCAGTCTGATTCTGACGATCATGGTGGTCCCGATCATCGCCTCGGTCAGTCGCGATCTCTTCCTGACCGTTCCACAGGAGCTCCAGGACGGCGCGACCGCGCTCGGGGCGACGCGCTGGGAGGTGCTCCGCGGCGTCGTCATCCCATCGGCGGCGTCGGGTGTCATCGCCTCCGCGTTCCTCGGACTGGGCCGAGCCCTCGGCGAGGCGATCGCGGTGACCCAGGTGATCGGCGCCGGGAACCTGATCCACGCCTCGCTGTTCCAGCCCGGCGACACGCTCGCCAGCCGGATCGCCGACCAGTACCCGGGCGCCACGACGAGCCTGTTCATCG
Organism: Solirubrobacteraceae bacterium; assembly: GCA_035566835.1. Taxonomy (GTDB): domain Bacteria; phylum Actinomycetota; class Thermoleophilia; order Solirubrobacterales; family Solirubrobacteraceae; genus Palsa-744. Next base: position 64,263 of record DATMQG010000033.1, on the reverse strand, counting down.
CTTCGCTGTTCTATCTCGGCCTGATCCTGCTGGTGATCGGGCTGCTCGCCAACATCGCCGCACAGGTGATCGGCCGCCGCTTCGATGTCCGCAGGGTGCTTGCGAGATGAGCGAGCCCCCCGGCGCTCCGCGCGAGACGACCGACACCACCGGACTCGCTGCTCAGCCAGCGGCGCAGGAGCGCGATGCGTTCGGCCAGCTATCGACGGGCCTTTCCGACCTGTCCGGTCCGCTCACCCCCACGGGTCATCTGCGCCGGAGACAGCTGGTGAGCCGGCTCGTCGAGGGTTCCCAGACCGCGGCGGCTTTGCTCGCCGTGGGCGTGCTGGCGATCGTCGTCTACTCCGTGGCCTCGCGTGCTGCGAGCGTGCTGAGCGTCGGCTTTCTGACGAAGGACCCGCCCGCCTTCATCGGCGAAGCCGGGGGTGGGATCGCACCTGCGATCGTCGGGACCGCGGTGATCGTCGCGGTGGCGACGGCGATCGCAATGCCGATGGGAATACTGGTGGCGCTCTATCTGACTGAGTTCGCCGGCCTCAGGGTCAGGTCCGCCGTAAGGCTGGCGCTCGATCTGCTGAACGGAGTGCCCACGATCGTCGTCGGCCTGTTCGTCTTCGGACTCCTCGTGGTCGGTCACCACCAGAGCGGATTCGCAGGCTCGTTCGCGCTCGCGATCATCATGCTGCCGTTGATCGCGCGAGCAACCCAGGAGGTCCTCCTGCTTGTGCCCCCGAGCCTGCGCGAAGCCGCCGATGCGCTGGGAGTGAGCCGCTGGCGGACGGTCCTGGGCGTCGTGCTGCCAACCGCGCGGGGCGGCATCTTGACGGCCACCGTGCTGGCCGTCGCCCGCGCGGCGGGCGAGACCGCACCGCTGATATTGACCACCTCGTTTTTCGCGAACGCGGTGTCGGCGAACCCCTTCGGCGGGAAAGCGTTGCCGAACATCCCGACGTACATCTTCATCGCGTCCGAGTCCGCGGACCCCTACGGCTTCGCGCGCGCCTGGGGCGCGGCCTTCGTGCTCTTGACGTTCATCCTCCTGGCCAGCCTGGGCGCCAGGGCACTAAGTCAGAGACACGCAATGTTGCCCGGATGAAATCACCCACGCCCGACAGCGACGATCCCAAACCTGCGGCCATCCGCCCGCGGGTCCGGATTCACAGTGCTCCGCTCGTGGCTGAGGCGGCACTCCTCACGGGGAACGGCCGTCAAGCCGAGACAGGTCTCCTGGGGAGTGCAGGCGACGCCGTCGACAGCGCGCGCATCGTTGGGCGCGAAGCCATCTTCGATGTGCGGGACCTGTCCGTCTCCTATGGGAGCTCCGACGCGATCGTTGGCGTGACGCTCGAGATCCAGCGCAACCTGATCACCGCGATCATCGGCCCTTCTGGCTGCGGTAAGACGACCTTCCTGCGCAGCCTCAACCGCATGAACGACTCCGTCCCCGGCTTCAAGATCGATGGGCAGATCCTCTACCACGGCCACGATATCTACGCCAGCGGCGTTGATCGCGTGGAGGTGCGCCGTCGCATTGGCATGGTCTTCCAGAAGCCGAACCCGTTCCCGAAGTCGATCTACGACAACGTCGCCTGGGCTCCGCGCAACCTCAAGATGAAGGCCGGGCTCGATGAACGCGTCGAGCGCGCGCTGCGGGGCGCGGCGCTCTGGGACGAGGTCAAGGACCGGCTCCACCAGAACGCGCTCGGTCTGTCGGGTGGGCAGCAGCAGCGGCTGTGCATAGCGCGTGCGATTGCGATCGAGCCCGATGTGCTGCTCTTGGACGAGCCGGCATCAGCGCTCGATCCGATCGCCACCGCGTCGATCGAGGAGCTGATGCAGACGCTCAAGAACCGCTACACGATCGTGATCGTCACGCACAACATGCAGCAGGCGGCACGCGTCGCCGACCGCACCGCGTTCTTTAGCCTCGACACGAGCGGTGGCAGGCAAGCCGGGGTGCTCGTCGAGTACGGCGATACAGAGGTCATGTTCACCCGGCCGCAGGACGCGCGAACCAGTGACTACGTGACCGGGCGCTTCGGGTGAGCAAGCCCCGCTGACCGTCGTCCCCAGGCCGGCCGCGAGCTACGTGCCGATCACGTGGCTCGAGACGTGCTCGAGCAGCGGCTGACCGCACTGCCAGCAGTACACGGCGCCGCTGCTGTGCGGCGCTCCGCACGAGGCGCACGAGCCCGCCGTTCCTGTCTCCTCCAAGCGCAGGATGCGCTCGACCTCGCTGAGCTCGGCGTCAACATCCTGCAGGATCGCCGCGCGCCGCACCAGTACCTCAACCCTGATGTGGTTTCGGATCGCCATCTCGTACACGAGCCCGCCCAAGTCGCATTGCAACTCGGCGAAGCGCGCCGTCAGCTCATCACGGCGCTGCGTCAGATCTACGCTCGGCTCGTCCTGCGGTGCGCTCAGCGGGCCGGCCGCCGAGTTCGAGACCCCGGCAGCGGGCACCCCTGCGTCCGGCCCGGCGACCTCCGGCGTCCTCGGGTCAAGCGGTTCGGTCGCGGGCTCTCCGCTCTCAGCACGATCGGGGCTCATCGAGTGCGTGAAGCGGTCACTCATGGTCCGAAGAAGTTACCGGTGAAATGGCCGTTCTGGTAGCCGGGACCATGGCCCGGGCTTCCGACGGTGACGGTCTTGGGCGGAGCGACGGCGGGCTTTTTCGATGTCGGTGTCGCGCTCGCCGCAGAGTGGGCTCCACCGGATTTCGTCGAGCTGGAGCCGCTGCCCACCGCTGGAGGTGTTGCCGTCGCGGCCGTCGTCGCTGCGCCGCTCGCCGCCCCGCCGCCGCCTTGGACCGTCACGACCTGCACGCGAGGGCTCTTGGCGGCAGTGCTGTTGCCGGAGCGACCGATGAGGACCCCAATCCCCATCGCGAGCAGCAGCGTGCCGATGCCGGCGATCAGCGTGCTGTCGATCGGTATGCGCGGTCGCCGTTGGGGACGAGGGGCGGCAGGCGCGTCTCGGCCGCGCTGGGCCAGCCCGTCCGTCAGCGGCACGCGCGCCGGTCCGCGACGCTCCCCACACTCGACGCAGTAGCGCTGGTCGGACGCCATCGCGGCGCCGCACGCCGAGCATTGGTCACGGATCGGGGCGAAGATCGTAGGGTGGGCGGCTGGGGTCGGTATATCCGCGGATGCCGGCCTGCTCGAAGGCTCGAATTCTTGGGTGGGAGCGCTCGATTCCATAGCTTTGAGCCTACCGGGGTCAGGGTCGCAAAACGAGCCGCGAGGACCTTTTGCCCGGCGGCGGCTGCGCACCAGTATTAGGCCGAGGGTCAGCGAGTTGTGAACAACCGGTTACCGGCGCCGCGATCGCGATGGGCGGAAGCGACAATGCGCGACGATGGCAACACGCGCGGCGCTCGACGATCGGCCCGCCGCCAGCCGGCTCTCGTGCTGCGAGGAGTGCGGCGCGCGGCTCGCATACGACCAGCGCTATTGCGTGGAGTGCGGCGCGCGGCGCGGCCCGCTGCCGCTCGCGATCGCCGAGCTGATCGGTCTCGTGCCGCACGGTGGGTTTGCCCATCAAGAAGTGCTCGCAGGCGAGCGTGGCGGGTCGGGAGCAGCAGCCACGGGCGACTCGGACGGGATGGGTTCACTCCGCGGGCTGCTGCTGCTGTCGCCGTCTGTGACCGCGGTCGCCGTCACGGCGCTGCTCGCGTTCGGCGTGCTCGTCGGCTCGGCCGTCAGCCCGGCGGAGCAGAGCGGTGCGGCCGCGCCGATCGTGATCGCGGTTTCGCCCTCGACGACGGCGTCGAGCCCGCCGTCCAGCGCTCCGATCTCGACGCCGGCGCCGTCGGCTGAACCGGCGGCGACGCCCGTTCTGAGCGCCGCCACCAGCCCAACGCCCACGGGCACGACGCCGGCAGCCACGACGCCGACAGGCACGACGAACAACTCGCAGCCCGTTGGCGCCACCGGCAGCCCGCCCGCGCGGGCGCTGCCGCCGATCACGCACGTGTTCCTGATCGTGCTCTCCAACCAGGGGGCCAACGCGGCGTTTGGCCCGACCTCGCAAGCCAGCTTCATGGCGAAGACGCTCACCCACCAGGGCGAGTTCGTGAGCAACTACTACGCAGTGGCTGGCGGCGAGCTCGCCAACGAGATCGCATTGATAAGCGGCCAGGGCCCGACTCCGCAAACGGCGGCGAACTGTCCGCTCTACAGCGACATCACTCCGGGCACCGTCGCCGCGCAGGGTCAGGTGCTTGGAAGCGGCTGCGTGTACCCGCGGCAGGCCCTCACCCTCGCCGATCAGCTCACGGCCGACGGCAGGCAGTGGAAGGCCTACGTCGAGAACGCCGGTGCCAACCTGGCCCCCCAGCCGGCGACGTGCCGGCACCCCACGCTCGGGAGCGCGGACACCCCACAGGCGCCGAGTTCCGAAGCCGCCTACGCCACGTGGCGTGACCCGTTCGTCTACTTTCACAACGTGATCGACAACGCGACCTGCACGAGCAGCGTTGTCGGGCTCGATCAGCTGGCGCCGGACCTCCAGACGGCGAGCAAGACACCCTCGCTCGCCTACATCGTCCCCGACCGCTGTCACGACGGATCAGAACAACCGTGCGCGCCCGGCCAGCCGTCGGGCCTCGCCCCAGCCGACGCGTTCCTTCGCAAGGTCGTGCCAGAACTCGAGGCGTCGCCTGCCTACAAGACGGGAGGACTGATCGCAATAACGTTCGACCAAGCGCCGCAAAGCGGATCCAACGCCGACTCGAGCGGCTGCTGCATCACCGTGGCGTATCCGAACCTGCCGGCCGGCACGACGGGTGCAACAGGCACAACCGGGACAACAGGCACAACCGGGGCAAGCGGCGCAACCGGCACCACGATGCCGACGGGCACAACGGGCGCCAGCGGGGCAACGGGCACAACGACGACAGGCACAACGACCGCCACGCCGGCCGGAGGCGGCCGCGTCGGGCTGCTTCTGATCTCGAAGTACGTCAAGCCTGGCAGCGTCAACGTCACCGGCGAATACGACCACTTCTCCCTGCTCGCCAGCATCGAGGATCTCTTCGGCCAGACCCATCTGGGCTATGCAAGCGCACGAGGACTGCTCGCGTTCGACTCGAGCGTCTACAACGCCTACCGGTAGTTTCAGACGCGAAGCCGTAGGCAACCCGTCCAAACTGGCGTGTACGCCGATCGGGGTGGGGCCGCAAGACGATCATCGCGTTTAGTGCTCGAAAAAGGAGTACGCTCGACGCAGGGCCGTTATCGGCCGCCGATGTTCGACTCTCTCGCGCAGGCGCTCGCCGGGCAAGACCTGCCCCCTGCAGACCTCACGGGCTGTTTCGTCCAAAGCGACAGAAACGCCGTTTGCAACGCGGGCTTGTCCTTATTCGGGGGCCTTGGAACAGGAGGAACGTCCAATGGCGAGGATCATCGTCACAGCAGATAAACGAGGGAGCGACGAGCAGCGGATCGTGCTCGATGAGGGAGTGCGTCCCGAGCACATGAGAGACGAGCACTCCGCGTCGCAGCTGCTTGAACGGCTCAGCTGGGCCGTTACCGACGCCGAGCCCGCCCCAGCTGCCGCCGTCCGCTAGCTTGCGGATCCGTTCGCGCGCGCGGCATGCTCGATCGGCTCGTGCTGGCAAACGCGGGAGTGAGCCGGATGAGTTGGGGTTTGGCTCTGCTGGCTCGGGGTAGTTATGCGATCAAGGCGCCCCCGGCCCGAAGGAGGAGAAGCGGACTCGGGGGCGCTTATCTTTTGTTTCCCGCGGGCGAGCGATCCTAGACACGTTGTCTTCGGGGGGTCCTAGGGCCCGTGAGGTTCGCGCTTGATGCGCTGCGGCTCATGGCCTGGCGCCTAGGCCTGGGGGCCTACCCGTTCTCTGACTACCGCTGTCAACGCTCCTGGCGGGTTTGCCTTTACATGAACGGGCCGCAGGCGCGGACGCTCACACACGCCCCATCCGCCACCGGGGCACGTCCGCAAGCTTGAGGAGCTGTGCGATTGCACCGAGTTGCAGAGCGATTGCTTCGAGCGAGACCATCAGCTCCGCGTTGGGCGCGATGGCCGTCCGAGACAACAACTCGAGCATCGCGATCGTCTCGCCCCCGTTGCTGATTGGCACCAGCAGCGCTGAGCCCATGCCCTCCGCCGCGGCGGCCCGAAGCAGCGGGTCCTCGGCCGACTGCAACTCGATCAGGCAAGTCGCCGCCATCCGGTTGCGTGCGCGACCGAACTCTGCGGTCGACGTATCCCGTCGGTGCTTCCACGTCCGGGTCTCGAGCGTAGCCAGGCCTGTGGGGTCGCGCATCCAGATCGCGCTGCACCTCATCGAGCCGCGCGGCTCGTCGGGGCACCACGCGATGCTCGCATCCCATCCTCCCTCCACGCCGAGCGTGCCAGCTGCGTGCTTGAGCACCGATTGCCACTCTGTGAGGTCCACGAGCGCGGCCGAGAGGGCGCGCTGGGAGCCTGTACCCCACTTGAGGCCGTTGCTCTCCGGCGCCGACGCGCCAGCCTCGAGCGCCTCCGTACGCAGCAGCTGCTCCTCGAGCGCCGCTTGGACGGAGGGCAGCTCGGCTTCCAGCTCGCTCACACGGGCCTCGGCGCGGACGAGCGACTGCTCGAGCTCGCCGGATCGCGACTGCTCGGCCGCAACGGCGCCATCGAGCTCGTCGGCGCGCCGGGCAGCTTGTTCCGATTCGGCGCGGAGGCTGCCCCGCTGCTCGCGCTCCTTCAACAGCTCCTCCTCCAGTTGTGCGGCCGTCGCGAGCGCCTCGTCTCGCTCAGCGAGGGCCGCCGCGACGCGGTCGTCACGGTCGAGAGGTGGACCGGAGCTCCCGTCGGCCAGCGTGAGCCCCCACTCGTCGAGCAGCTCCTGACGGATCGCGAACGCGTCGAGCCGTGCCCAGCGATCGATCCTCATCAGCCGCTCGCACTCGGAACGGGCCAGCGACGCCTCTGCGAGCGGTGCCGCCACACTGCAAGTGGCCGTCGGCTGTCCGTCGCGGTCGCGCAGCGCAAAGCGCAGAGCAGCGAACGCGGGGCGATCTTCAAATGCGGCGATGCGGTACTCGAGCTCCAGCGGCTCCCGTCCAGCGGTGTCCTTTTCCTCCTGTCGCATTCCCTCTATCGACCCTGCGGCGGTGAGTTCGGCATCGGTCCGGCCGCACACGCGCTCGCCATCGGTCCCGAGCTGCTCGACGTAGCGGCGGTTCACGCGCAGGTAGCGGCCATCCAGGTCCTTCAGCCAGACGATCGCGGCGCTCTCGTCTAGCGGCTCCTCTAGCACCGGACTTGCCGCTTCGATGTCCGCTGCATCGAGCGCGGTGGGGATCGTGAGCACGGCCGTGCGCCGGCCGTCTCCGTCGACTACCGCCACAAGGTCCGCCTCGAGACCGTCGAGCAACACGGTCAGGCGGTCAGCCTCGCCCGCGGCGATCAGCTCGACCTCGGGTGGACATGAGGCCAATGAGCCGTCTCGCACGTCGAACCGGTCCATGAAGGCTCTCGTCGCAAGCTCGACCGACCCGGCTTCACTAAGCACGGCGACCGCCGCCGGCACCCCTTCGCAGACTGCGACATCACTCTTTGCTCCGGTCTTGGCAGAGACACCCACAACGGACAGAGTGGCGCGTGGCACGCTGAGTCTCGGTCGTCGAACCCGGAAGTGGACGAATGTTCACGACGGCCTGGGTAGCCATTGCATGCCTGGCGTCAGGCTGCGGGACCAGCCGCATGTCTGTGAGCGATTCGAAGCCGAGCGCGCCGCTGCACAGCGCACAGGCTGCTGCTGTCGTGGCAGCACGTCTGCTTGCGGCTGTGCCGCTGCCTCAGATGCCAACGCACGCGGGATCCACAGCTCCGCCTCACCGCCGGATCCGCAGCTCCGGAAAACTGACAAAAAGTGGTCGGTCGGTGCGCGCAGGGCCGGCAGGGTCTCCAGACCCGGCGCTCGTGCCCTCCGATGAGCTACGCCTCGACGAGCAGGACGAGGGTATCGGCCCGAACGCCGTCGTAGGCCATCGCGTCGGCACCAGCTTGGGACTGCATCACAGCCTGAGAGGCGGCCATGTCGGGAACGTCGGCAAGCATCGCCCGCGGTTCGGGTTCGCCGGGTCGAGAAAAGTTCGGACGGTGATGCCCAGAGGCCCGAAGATCTCCTCTCGCTTTGGTGACGCGAGCCAGTGCGCACTGTCGTTGACCTCGTGGTACCCGATCACCAGTGTCATTGCCGTCTCCCCGTTGGTTCGGTCCGCGCGCTGTGCGCTGGGCCTGTGCGGCGATCATGTGGGAGTGACGTTCGCTTAGCTCCGGCGGAAGCAGCACTGTCAGCTCGGGCGGTCTGCGCTGTCGAGCGTCGTCCTTTGCAGGAGCGACCTCGCTTCCAGCGGCGACGCTTCGTTCGGTGGGAAGCGAAAGCGAGGGGGTCATGTCGGCGATCGGCCCACACGGTGAGTGGCCCGTGAGAGTGGGGCCCCCCAACACTGGGCCAACCGGTGAATCGGGCTGTCAGCGGGGCCGGGGCATGTTTCAAGCCGAGTGAGAACACGGGTTGATGTAGTCGGGCAGCGGATCATGAGCCACCGTGACGACCGGTGCGCGTCGGGTGGTCGCTAGGCCTCGGTCGATGGTGCCCGACCTGTCTAGAGTCTGCGAAGTGTCGCGCGCTCGAGTCCCTCAACAAGCCGCGCCAGAGGCGTTGCTCTAGGCGGCCGCGTGGCTACATTGGTTCACGCGACGCTGCAATCCGGGGAGTCCGCCGAGCGTGGCCGAGCGGCCCGCGGCGCGACGCCTCGGTCTGCTCACGGTGACTGGGGCCCGGCGCCAGACCGGCCCGACCCGCTCGCAGTGCTGACAACCCAGGCGGCTTCGCGCGTGCCCGAGCTCGTCCCGATCCGGTACGGACGCATGCTCATCTCGCCATTCACTTTTTACCGCGGCGCCGCGGCCGTCATGGCTGCCGATCTCGCCGCGACACCGGACTCGGGCATAGTCGTGCAGGCCTGCGGCGATGCCCACATCTCAAACTTCGGCGGATTCGCAGCTCCGGATCGCAGACTCATCTTCGGCCCGAACGACTTCGACGAGACGCTGCCCGGCCCGTGGGAGTGGGATGTCAAGCGGATGGCGGCCAGCGCCGAGATAGCCGGCCGCGATGTCGGGCTCCCGGCGGATCGCCGGAGGCGGATCGTAAGGGCCTGCGTGCGTGAGTACCGCGAGGCGATGCGCGCCTTCGCGCGCACGAGCCACCTCGACGTCTGGTACGAGCGCCTCAACGCGAGTGAGCTCGTCGATCGCTTCGGCGGCAGCCTGGGCGCGAAGGGCCGGATCGTGTTCGCGCGACCGTTTGCCAAGGCGCGGCGCAGGACGAGCGTGAGGGCGGTCGATAAGCTCACGGAGCGCGTCGACGGTGAGTTGCGCTTTCGCAGCGTCCCGCCGCTGCTGATGCCCTTTCGCGAGCTGTTCGACGCCAGCCGATTCGCTCGCGGCGAGGCCGAGTACATTCAGGAGTTGCTCGATAGGTATGCCGCCAGCCTCGACGAGGACCGGCGCTACCTCTTTAGTGCCTACCGGTTCGTCGACATGGCCCGCAAGGTCGTCGGGGTCGGGAGCGTCGGCACGCGCGCTTGGGTGTTCCTTCTTGTGGGTCGCGAAGGGAAGGACCCGCTAGTACTGCAGGCGAAGGAGGCGCAGACCTCGGTGCTCGAGCCGTACCTGGGCGCGAGCGAGTTCGAGAATCACGGTGAGAGGGTCGTCCGCGGTCAGCGCATCTCGCAGGCGGCGAGCGACATCTTCCTCAGCTGGCAGCGAAGCGAAGGCCTCGAAGGCAAAGAGCACGACTTCTACGTTCGCCAGCTGTGGGATTGGAAGGCGTCGGCCGACCTGGCGGCGCTGACCGAGTCGGGTCTGCACGCGTACACACGGGCCTGTGGGTGGTCCCTGGCGCGCATGCATGCCCGCTCGGGCGACCGGCTTGCGATAGCCGCGTACCTGGGTGCCGGTTCGAGCTTCGACCGGGCAGTCGCCCGCTTCTCCGCATCGTACGCTGATCAAAACGAATGCGACCACCAGCGACTCGCCGATGCGGTCACCGCAGGCGAGGTCGCCGCCGAGTCCGGCGTGTAACGGTTTGAGCCGGGTTCCTGCGTAGGAACGGCACGGGTTGACTTCGCGCGATGACGAAGCGCGCTAGCGTCGAGCTCAGGTGGGGGCGGCAGAGATTCAAATCGCGCAGCGTTTCCTCCCCGAACCGGGGCAGCGCGCCGGCTTTGTCCTGTTGGGCGCGTTTCTCCTGTCGTTCCTCCTCATCCGCATGAGCGTCCGGCTGATCCGGAACCCCAAGGTGACTTGGTGGCCGGGAAACGTGACGGTCAAGGGCGGCCTGCATCTGCACCACCTCGTGTTCGGCATCCTGCTCATCCTGATCTCCGGCTTCCTGGAGTTCGCGCTCGCACCGGCCAGCCCGTGGCTCGAGGTTCTCGCGGCTGCCTTCGGTGTGGGCGCAGGGCTGACACTCGATGAGTTCGCGCTGTGGGTGCACCTCGATGACGTCTACTGGTCAGAGGAAGGACGTGTGTCGCTCGACGCGGTGTTTATCGCAGCGCTGTTCGGGGGGCTAATGGTCCTGGGCCTGGAGCCCTTCGAAACCGCTAACCAGACCGGCGCGGTTGCGTTGGTCGCGTTCGTGGTGGCGATCGATGTCCTGCTGTCCATCCTGGCGATTCTCAAGGGCAAGCCGATCCTGGGATTAGCGGGCATCTTCATGCCGCTAGCGTCGCTCACCGGGGCGCTACGGCTGGCCGCGCCATCGTCGCCCTGGGCTCGCTGGCGCTACGCGCCTGAGGGAAGCAAGCTGACGCGAGCGCAAGCGCGGTTCCAGCGCAAAGCGGGCCGCAGGCGTCGCATGGCCGATGTGATCGGAGGCGCACCGAGCCAACCCACCGACGGTCCGTAGCAATTGCGTGATCAGAGGTGCGATGTGCGCCGGCACACGCGCTCCCGGCCGCGGTCGACGCAGCCCACAAGTGGAACTATCCGCGCTGCTGGTTTGCACGGCAAAGCGGTCCTCGTTCGGCGCGCAAATGACACGCTCGCAAACGGACGAGACGCAATCGTCCCCGCCGGTCCCGGACTCGCGCCTCCTTTCGCGTAAGAGCGAGCGCGTCGGCACACCAGTACGTGCGCGAAATGGGGCGACGCACCGAAAAACGGTCTTGAGGCTTCCATAACGCTTCCATAACGCCCTGAACGGCTAGGCGGAGCGAAGAGGAATTGCCTCTACAGAGCCAAAGCCCAGCATCGGACTCGAACCGATGACCCCTTCCTTACCATGGAAGTGCTCTACCAACTGAGCTAGCTGGGCACGAGCGAGAGGGCACTGTACCGCGCCCACGGAGGGTCGCGAGCACCGTTGTCAGCTGATCCCCTTGAGCAGCTCGCCGGCCGAGGAGAGGCCGAGGCCTCGCGAGAGGATCACGATCGTCTCGAGACGTGGCGAGCGCTTGCAGCGCTCGAGCAAGCTGATCTCGGTTCGGTGCAGGTCGCAGGCATCGGCGAGGGCCTCCTGCGACAGTCCGGCGCGTTCGCGCTGCTGGCGCAGGTTGGCAGCGAATTGCTTGCGGACTGGCTCCATCGTCCCACTCTTGCGATGCGCAGACGGAAGATCCACAGACAATCGTCGTTGACCGCAACCGTTCGCCTGCCTGTGAAACGCCCGGGCTGGACTTCAGCAAACGGTAGCTCAGTTTGAAGACAACCGTATTCAAGCGGCGGGGCCCGGAGCGCTGCTCGACACCGCCGGCGCATCCGCAGGCGTGACCGTCGTCACCGGCAGGCCCATGCCGCTGACTTTGCTGGGCAGGTCGAGTTTCAGCCAGCGCGACACCCGCGGCGAAAGCGTCGAGATGATGACCTCGTCGAAGCCGTGGAGGTTGATCGCATCCTGTATCGCCGCACCTGGGTCGGCGTCGCCGATCAGCGCTTCAACGGGCGTGCCCGCCTCCTCGCTCAGCAGCGGCAGCGCGTGGTCGATCACCGCCTGTGTCTCGCCCGCGTCCTGATCCTCTGGGTCGACGACCTTATGCAAGCCATGGGTGGCTCTCGGCACGAGCAGCGTGAACCTGCAGGGACCGCGCTGCGCTCGCTCTCTGACTGCGTCGAGCAAGGGCTGGGTCGCGGCCGTCTTGTGCGCCACCACGAGCACGCGTGTAGGGGCTTCGGAGGACTCCATCTTCGGAACTCCTTTCTGACTCGCTGGTTCTCCGATGATGTCACTCGAGCGCACGACGTGCGAGAGGCCGTCCCGTGCGGCCGCACGCGTGACCGGGCGTCGCCTCGGCGCTCGCCGCGGCCGCTCGGCCAAGGTCTCGCGGCTAGGGTGGGGCGGTGCGACTGCTGATCACCGACGACACCATCGAGGTCCGCCTTGCGGGCTGGCAGAAGGTTCTCGGGCTGCTGCGCAGCATCGAGGTGCCGCGCGCGGACGTCAGCGACGTGGAGGTGGTCGAGCAGCCGGTGCGTGAGGCGATGCAGGCAGGCATCAAAGTCGGCCTGCGCGTGCCCTGGCTCTACTTCATCGCCCGCACCATTCACCTGGACAAGGCATACATCGTGCGCCGCGGCGTCCCCGGGCTGGCGTTCACCGTGCGAAACCAGGGCGCTCTCAAGCGCGTGCTGGTGAGCACGCCCGAGGCGCGCGAGCTCGCACACCGCCTGCGGAAGTCCTGAGCCTCCTGGGCACGAACGGGCAGGGGTCGGCGCTACGCCGACCTTTCGGCGTTGCGAAGTCCGGCGAGCGTCCAGGCGCTGAAGAGAAGGATCAGCGCGAGCGCGCAGAGGAACGCGAGCCCCGTGTGGTCAAGCACGCCCGAGATGAGCCCGCGACCAGCGTCCAGGAACGCTGTCGCCGGGTTGAAGCTCGCGACCGCGTGGATCCAGCCCTTGAGCAGACTCAGCGGCACATATACGGGGGCCAGGAAAAGGATCAGGAACACCGGCGTCTGCATCAGCGGGCCGGCCTGAATTGTCCGGAAGCGGAAGGCGACGCCCGCCGCCCATCCGTACCCGACGAGCGCGAGCAGCGCAGCGAGCGCATAGAGACCGACGAGATCGACGCCGTTGCCCGTGATGCGCATGCCCGCTGCGAGTGCGACGCCGGTGACCACGGTGAACGTGATCGCGCTGCGCGAGAGGGCGACGAGGGCGTAGCCGAGAGCGATCCCGCGCCGGTCCTCGGCGGCGAGCAAGAGCCGCCGCGCGAACCCACTCTCGAAGTCGAAGGCGAGCGAGAAGCCGGTGAACAGACCGGCGAACATCGCCGACTGGCACAGCACGAAGACGAACTGGAAGGCGGTGTAGCCGGCGGGAAAGCGGAAGCCCGGCACCGAGCCGAGGGCAGAGAGACCGCCCGCGAAGGCCGCGAGGAAGACGAGCGGGAAGATCAGCGAGGGCACGAACAGGTCGGGCCGGCGGACGTACGTGTGGAGACTTCGCCAGGCGATCGCCAGCGCGACGCGCCAGATGCCGCCATGCGATGGAGAGGTCACGTGCGCTGCAACCTCCTGCGCAGGCCTCCCGCCACGGCGAGCAGACCGACCAGCGTCAGTCCGGCTGCCACCGCGAAGGCGCGCCACAGCGCCGTCCCGTCCCAGCCGAAGATGAACAGGCTGCGAAAGCCCTCGATCAGGTAGGAAACGGGGTTCCACGTCGCCACGGTGTGAAACCAGCCGGTCCGCAGCAGCTGCCGGGGTAGGTTGCTCGAGGACATGAAGATGAACACGAAGAACAGCGGGAACAGCCCCTGCACGGCCTCCCCAGAGCCGGTGAACAGGGCCGCCGCCGAGCCGAGCGCACCGAAGGCGAGGGCGGTTATCGCTCCGAGCGCGAGGATCACGAGCGCGCCGGCGAAGCCGGCATCGAGATGGGCGCCGGCGATCAGGCCCACGAGGATGTAAACCGCCGACTGGAGCGCGCCGAGCGCCGCCACGCCAAGCAGCAGGCCCGACACCAGCGAGACGCGCCTCAGCGGGGTCAGCGCGAGGCGGCTGAAGAAGCCGCTCTCGATGTCCTCGGCCAGGTTCGTGCCTGCATTGATCATCGAGAACATCCCGCCCTGGATGAACGCCACGGCGATCGCGAAGGAGACGTATGAGTGAGTCGGAAAGCCGGGCAGGCGCGTCGCCGCACGGAGCCCGCTCGCGTTCACAGCCAACAGGATCGCTGGAAAGAACACGACCGGGAACAGCTGAAATGGCTGACGCAGGGTCTTCAGAAGCGAGCGCCTCGCCAGCGAGCCGATCTGCTCGGCGAGCATGCCCCTCATGCTCCGACGGGCGCGGCGGCCGCCGGCTCATCCTCCGCGCTGGCGCCGTCGCCGGCCCCCTCGAGCGAGCGACCGGTCTTCACAAGGAACACATCATCGAGCGTCGGTTCGTGCAGGCGCAGGTCGGCGATGCGAAGACCCTCGCCGTCGAGCGCGCGGATGATGTCCGCCAGGTCGCTCACGCCCTCCGGCAGCCGCACCGCCACGCCGCCGGGACGGGCAGTCGCCTCCTCGCCGAAACGCAGCAGCACCGCCCTCAGGCGATCGCGTTCTGAGGGGTCGGCGGGCACCGCCTCGACGCTCGCGCGCCCGATTTCCGCCTTCAGCTCTGCCGGAGTGCCCTCGGCCACGATCCTGCCGCGGTCGATGATCCCCACCCGGTCGGCCAGCACGTCGGCCTCCTCGAGGTACTGCGTCGTGAGGAACACCGTCACCCCGTCCGCCGACAGCCGCCTCACCTCGTCCCATAGCGCCGCGCGACTCTGCGGGTCGAGCCCCGTCGTTGGCTCGTCGAGGAACAGCAGCCTTGGACGGTGCACGAGCGCCAGCGCGAGGTCGAGGCGCCGCTTCATGCCGCCCGAGTAGCCGCTCACCTTGCGATCCCCGGCCTCCGTCAGACCGACACGCTCGAGCAGCTCGGTACCCCGCTGCTCGCGCTCCTCCTTGCCCAGGCCGTGAAGCGCGCTCTGCAGGCGCATGTGCTCGCGACCGGTCAGGTACGGATCGAGCGCCGACTCCTGCAGCGACGCGCCGATCGCCCGCCGCACGGCGGCGCCTTGCTGGACGACGTCAAGGCCCGCGACGCGGGCCCTCCCCGCGGTCGGAGGCAACAGCGTCGTCAGTACCAGCACGGTCGTCGACTTGCCGGCTCCGTTCGGACCGAGGAAGCCGTAGATCTCGCCGGGCGCGACGCGCAGGTCGATGCCGTCGACGGCCCGCACGCCCCCCTTGAAGTCGCGCACGAGCCCCTCCACCTCGATGCCGTTGTCGTTTCCCCCGTCAGCCATCAAGGGCAAGGTGATAGCAGCGTCTGCGGGCACTCCGAGTGCCGAATGCTCGGCGCGGCTCTTGGGCTTGCGGCGGGCGCCGCTTCGGACCTTCAGATCAGATCGAGAGGGGTGATCCGCTCAAGACCTAACCGTGGACATGTAGATAGTCCTGGACGCGCTCGACGCGGAGGTTGTGCGCCAGATGCCCGTCGGGCTGCATGCGGAGCAGCTGCCCGTCGGCGCGCCGCAAGACGACGACGCCGTCGCGCGCGTTCACCACCTTGTAGTCGGCGGGAAGCTTCTGCATGCGGCGGATCTGCTGGTGGCTCAATAGTGGGGTGCTGTGCATATCAGCTTCCCTTGATCGACTCCATCCTGATGCGGGGTGCGCGAAAGGTCGAGAAAAAAGGACGGATTGGCTACTGAATGACTCTCCGGGGTTCTCGCGCCCGCCCGTCCGCTTTAGCGCAGATTGGCGACTCACGCCAGGGCGAAAGTCGCAGTTTGCGCGAGAAAGGTTGTTGATCTTTAGGTGGCGTTACAGGCCGAGTCCGAGCTCGGCGAGCGCACGGACACGTTCGGTGCACATCACAGAGCTTCGGCGAGGCCATTCAGGCAGTATCGCGACTCGGACGGAGCCGATCAGTTGTGCAGCAGCGGCGGCCCGGCGAACAACACGAACCAGACCGCTAGGGCGAGGACGGCGACGTAGACGTTGTACATCACGACCCGCTCCAGGGCGGTGATTCCCACCCTCTGGGAGACATAGCGCTCGGACTCGGCGCGCATGCTCCGCATCCACGTGGGCCGACGTTCTATGCGCCGACGCCCGATGAGTTTGTCGTAGCTCGCGTTGAGCCATGCGAGAACAAAAACGCTTGCGAACACGAGCACGGCCAGCACGATCACGATCACGAATATGGAGGTCATCGTCACGCGGCGTTCCTGCACGGTCTGAGCGCCGACCCAGAGCGCGGCGAGCGGGCAGCCGGTCCAGATGTTCACCGTGACGAAGGCTGTGGCTGCGGCCATCGCGACTCGCTTGAGCGTGTGACCCGAGCGCTCCAGCCCAGCCGCTCCTTGATCCGATGTGGGCGGGACGAGGCGGTCCGGGGACACGCTCGCGTTGCTCATGAGGCAATCGTACTCCCACCAGCCGCGGGCCTCGGTCATAATCGAAGCGCCATGGATGACGCCGTGATTCGTTACTGCGCCGCGTCGGCCGCGGACGACATCGACGGCCTAATGGCTACCCTCGCGCCCGACATCGAGCTCGTGTCGCCGCTCTCAGGACGAATGATCTTCCGAGGCCATGACGACCTTCGAGTGCTGCTCACTGGCGTCTACGGAAGCTTCAAGGATCTTCACTGGCGGGAGCCGATCGGCCAGGGTTCCGTCCGCGTCGCCATCAGTGAAGGCACGCTGGCCGGCCTCAGACTCGACGACGCCATGGTCTTCGACCTCGCCGAGGACGGCCGCATACGCCGCATCCGGCCCCACCTGCGTCCGTGGCTCGCAACGACCATCTTCGCCCTCCAGCTCGTTCCGAAGATCGCCCGCACGCCCGGCGTCATATGGCGCGCGCTGCGAGTGGGCTGACGACCTTTCGAGGCCCGGGAGTGGGCGGCGTGGCGGGGGCAGCATGGCGGGGGCAGGATTCGAACCTGCGAAGGCTGAGCCGCGACGTTTACAGCGTCGTCCCTTTGACCGCTCGGGAACCCCGCCGGAGCCCGTCGAGGATAGCGATCAGGGCCCCCCACTTGAGGGCAAAGGCCTGCCCTGCTCGATCTCGAACTCCGCGTACTTAGGCCCGCCGAGAAGCACGCCCGTGCCCCCTGCCACCGCGTGTGCCGGGATGAACCATCGGCGACCGTCGGCAACCAGCACGAACAACTGGTCGCACCGCGATGCGCTGAACAATTTGACTACCCCATTCCAGCTCTGGTTCCCGCCCCGCGTGCACAGCATGACTTCCCATCGGTCATTGCGATAGCGGGTCGAGGTCTTGACCTGCACCCGCAGCAACGCCTCGCCGTCGTCGGCGATCACGTCGTAGTCAGGGCTGTGGCCGACGGGAAAGCAGACGCCATAGCCCCGCGAGCCGAGCCACTCGATCGCCGAGAACTCGCCGAGATCGCCCTGCCGACGTGGCGACATACGTTCCATGAGCCAAACATACGTCCCGCTTGGGACACAATTCTCCGGCGCGTTGCCTTCGCCGGTTCGCCGCGCGCCGCTCGACCACGTAGCTCGCGGGCGCCTACGAGGCCTCGCGCAGCCGCTGAGCTTCGGGAAGGGTCTGCAACTTCTTCAGCGTGCGGTTCTCGATCTGGCGGACGCGCTCGCGCGTGATGTTGAACGCGCGACCGACCTCCTCCAGCGTGCGCGAGCGGCCACCGACGATGCCATAGCGCATCTCGATGACCTCGCGCTCGCGCCGCGGCAGCGACGCGAGCACGCGGGCGATGTCCGCGCGGCGCAGCGACTGCGAGGCGATCTCGAAGGGCGACTCGGCCGCTACGTCCTCGACGAAGTCGGCGAGCGCCGAGCCCTCCTCCTCGCCTACCGGTTTCTCCAGCGAGATCGGCTGCTGGGCCATCCGCATCACGTCGCGCACCTCGCCCACGGGACATTCGAGCTCCGCTGCGATCTCCTCAACGCGCGGTTCTCGCCCGAGCTGCTGGATCAGCCGCCGTTCGGCCTGGATCAGCCGGTTGAGCCGCTCGACCATATGCACGGGAATTCGGATCGTGCGGCCCTTGTCGGCGAGCGAGCGCGTCACCGCCTGGCGAATCCACCAGGTGGCGTACGTGGAGAACTTGTAGCCGCGCCGGTAGTCGAACTTCTCGACCGCCCGGATCAGGCCGAGCGACCCCTCCTGGATCAGATCCAGCAGCGTTAGGCCACGTCCGACATAGCCCTTCGCGATCGACACAACGAGGCGTAGGTTCGCCTCGACCATGTGCTGCTTGGCCGCCATGTCGCCGCGCTCGATCCGCTTGGCGAGGGCGACCTCCTCGAATCCGTTCAGGAGCGGCACGCGACCGATCGACCGCAGGTACAGGCGCAACGAGTCAAGGCCCGGATCGACCGCGAGCGCGTCGGCCTGCTTCGCCTCCTCGAGCCGCAGCCCGTCAGCCGCGTCCGCCTCGGTGTCGCTCTCCGGACGGCTCTCCAGCGCGCGCACGGGTGCGCCCGGCCGTCCCGCGCCGGCCGCCGGATCGTGGTCGCCGGCGCCCTCGCCCATCGCCGGCAGCTGGGGGTTGGCGTCCGGGGAGTCGAGCACCTCGATGCCGTGCTCCTCCAGATGGCTGAGCAGGTCCTGCGCCTGCTGGCCGGAGAGCTCGAGATCCTCGAGCGCCGCGGCGATGCTCGCCGGAGAGAGGAACCCCCGCTCCTGACCCTCGGCGATGATCCCCTGCAGCTCCTCCATCTCCACGACGGGTGTCTCCGTGGCCACCAACATCCCATCAAGCATCTCGCTCAACTTCGAACCCCCAAAGTACGCCTCGACTTCCCGCCGTAAACGCTCTCGCGCCCCGGCCTCCCAAGTGCGGAGTGATACCAGAATCCCCGGTCGAGCAGCCCGCGTGGAAGGGCTCTCGCGGTCGCACGCTAGGCTTGCTTGCGGTGCAGGCGACACGATTGACCGCTCCGCCGTCCACCGCCAAGGGGGTCGGCGATGACGTCCAGGCGCGCGTCCCCGGCGTTCGCGTGGCGCTCTCCCGCGTCGGCGTGACCGGCGTCGAGAAGGTCGTGCGCATCCACGACGAGCTCTTCTTCGCGCGGCTCGACTGCTTCGTCGATCTGCACCGCGACCAGAAGGGCGCGCACATGTCGCGCTTCGACGAGGTCGTCAACGAGGCGATCGGCGAGGTCGTCCTCAGCGAGTCGCCCTTCCGGGCGGAGACGCTCGCGCAGCACATCGCCGAGCTCGTGCGCGCCCGGCAGGGAGCCGAGCGCGCGGAAGTCACGATCGCCGCCCGCTACCCCGAGCACAAGCCAGCTCCGGTCTCCGGCGTGCAGACGCAGGAGATCTACACGCTCCTCGGCGGCGCCGTAGCCTACGAGCACGGGACACGTCGCACCGTCGGAGTGTCGGCGACGGGGATGACCGCCTGCCCGTGCGCGCAGGAGCTCGTCGCCGCCCGCGCGCGCGAGCGCCTCGCCGCGGACGGCTTCTCCGACGAGCAGATCGAGCGCGTGATCCAGGACGTGCCGATCGCGACCCACAACCAGCGCGGGCTGGCGACGCTTCAGATCGGCTGCGTCGAGTCCTGCACGGCGGAGATCGACGCCGCCACCCTGCTCGAGATCGCCGAGTCGAGCATGTCCTCCGAGATCTATGAGCTGATGAAGCGCTCAGACGAGGTCGAGGTCGTGGAGAAGGCGCATCGCCGCCCGCGCTTCGTCGAGGACTGCGTGCGGGAGATGATCGCCGGCGTCGTCCGCCGCCTGCCCGAGCTCGACGGCGCGAGCTACGTCTCGGCGCGTCAGGAGAACCTCGAGACGATCCACCAGCACAATGTCGTCGCCGAGCGCCACGGCCTGCTCTCGGAGCTGCGCACGGAGATCCAGACCGGAACGCCGCCAGAGCACCAGACGAGCCTCGAGCAATGGCTCGACGCCGGCGCCCGCCCTCAGCCGCCGGCCTGACCCCCGCCCTCGGCGGCGGCGCCCGCGGCCTGGATGCGCTTGCGGAGGCCGAAGAAGTAGTCGAGGCCCGAGAGCACCGTCACCAGGACGGTGACGTAGATCAGCGCCTGCACCCACGGCGGGTTCCCGTGCACCGCGATCACGGCGAGAACCGCGGCGATCTGCAGGCACGTCTTGACCTTGCCGAAGAAGCTCGCCGGCATCACGACCCCCGCCTGCGTGGCGCCCAGCCGCAGGACCGTGACGGCGAGCTCACGCGTGATGATCACCATGGCCACCCACGCCGCGAGGCGGTGCAGCGAGACGAGCGAGATCAGCGCGGCGACGATCAGCAGCTTGTCGGCCAGCGGGTCCATCAGCTTGCCGAACGTCGTCACCGAGTCTCGCGCGCGCGCGAGGTAGCCGTCCACGAAATCGGTCAGCGAGGCGAGCGCGAAGACCACCGCCGCGAGCACGTCGCCGTCGGGCGTGTTCCCGAGCAGGGCGACGACCAGCGCTGGGACGAGCATGATGCGCACGACCGTCAGCGCGTTGGGCAGGTTCACCGGGAACATGGCGAGCACATTATCCGCTGCCGGCGTCCCGGCCGCGGGAGCACCGGAGTCGGTCAGTAGCCGACCGAGTAGAAGCTGATCCGGCGGCAGCCGTCGAGCCTGTAGCGCGGCAGCGCGTGGTGGCTCGTGAAGACGATGATGTGCGGATTCTGGCAGTGGATCACGCCTGAGCCCTCGTGCGCGTGTACGACGGTGGCCGGGTTCGTGCCGGTCCACACGGTGTTGACGGTGTCGTTCGAGTAGATGAAGTTCTTGCCGTTGCCCGCATAGATCACGGCCGTCTGGCGGGCCGGCCATCCCGACGGGTGGTAATCGCCCCAGATCACGTCGCCGGCGCCGCCGCCGTAGATCGTGTCGTTGCCATAGCCGCCGAGCAGCCAGTTGTGCACCCGCGGGCGGCCCCTCAGCACGTGCTGCTCGCCGCCCGGGCCCTTGTCCATGACGAGATGCTGCAGCCGCGGCCAGCCCGCGTGGCTGGTCGAGGCGGCCGCCGCTGACGCCGCGACCAGCGCCGCGGCCGCGGCCACGACCGTGAGGTGGCGGGCGCGAACGATAGGGTGGGGGGAGATGCCGCTGATCCCCATGGTTATAGAGCGCACCGCGCGCGGCGAGCGCGAGTTCGACATCTATTCGAGGCTGCTGAACGAGCGCATCATCTTCCTCGGCACGCCGATCGACGACCAGATCGCCAACCTGGTCGTCGCCCAGCTGCTGCACCTCGAGAGCGAGGACCCCGAGAAGGACGTCTCGCTCTACATCAACTCTCCCGGCGGAAGCATCTACTCGGGCTTGGCGATCTACGACACGATGCAGTTCATCAAGCCCGACATCAGCACCATGTGCGTGGGCGTCGCGATGTCGATGGGCTCCCTGCTGCTGGCAGCTGGAGCGAAGGGCAAGCGCGCATGCCTTCCCAACTCGCGGATCCTGATCCACCAGCCCTCGGCGGGCTTCGAAGGGCAGTCCACCGACATCGAGATTCACGCGCGGGAGATCCTCAACGTGCGTGGGCGGATCGACGAAATCTACGCCGAGCACACCGGCAGGCCGACCGACGAGGTACGTAACGACATGGAGCGCGACCGCTTCTTCACCTCCGAGCAGGCCGTCGAGTACGGACTCGTCGACCGGGTACTCGAGAGCCACTGAGCGCCACGGTGGGGGGCCACCGGCAGCGATGTCTGCTCTGACCCCGCTGGAGCGGTCGCTGCTCCTGCTGACAGCGCTCCTCACGGCGCTGGCGGGGATCGCCAACTACGGTCAGTGGGCGGCCGTCCCCCGCTTCGCGCTCGCCACGCTGGCGCTCGCCGGCCTGGCGTGGATCGTGTCCTTCGCAACCGAGCAGCTCGGCGAGCGCTTCGGGCCCGGTGTGACCGGGCTGATGCAGTCGACGCTCGGCAATCTCCCCGAGCTGTTCGTCGTCATCTTCGCGCTGCAGAAGGGCGAGCTAGTCGTCGCTCAGACGGCGATCGTCGGCTCGGTGCTCGCAAACGCGCTGCTCGTCCTCGGCCTCGTGATCATCGTCGGCGCCCGACGCGCCCCCGACGGCATCATGCGCTTCTCGCGGCGCCTGCCGCGCGACACGGCGACGCTGCTCCAGCTCACGGCGTTCATCATCGTGCTCCTGGGTCTCTCGCTCGCGGCGAAGGACCCCGCGAGCCATCACGTAAATGAAATCTCGATCATCGGCGCGATCAGCCTGCTCGTCGTCTACCTCGCGTGGGTCGTGCCCTACGTCCGCGCCGACATCCTTCCCGGGGCGAGCGACCCGTCCGTGTTGGCAGCGGCCGGCGACCTGCAGGCGCCGGCGCTAGAGGAGCCGGAAGCCGGCTCGCCGCGGCTCTCGCTCGCGACGACGCTGACGCTCCTGGTCATCGCCGGCACGGGCTCGGCGTTCGTTTCGGACTGGTTCATCAACGGCCTCGCCCCCGCGATCGGCCAGCTGCACATCTCACAGGCGTTCGCGGGCCTCGTGATCGTCGCGATCGCCGGCAACGCCGTCGAGAACACCGCCGGCCTCGTGCTCGCGTGGAAGGGGCGCTCCGATCTCGCGATCTCCGTCGTCAAAAACTCGGTCGCGCAGATCGCGGCCTTCCTGTTCCCCGTGCTCGTGCTCGTCTCCTTTGCGCTCGCAACGACGCTGACCTTCGCGTTGGCGCCGATCTACATCGGCGCCTTCCTGCTCACCGCCCTCGCGCTCGCGCAGATCACGGGTGACGGCGAGGCGGCCGAATTCGAGGGCTGGGCGCTCGTGGCGACCTACGTCATCCTCGCAGCCGTCGCCCTCTACGAGTGACCGCCGCGCGCCCGATCGCCGGCGCTGCCCGCGTGTCGGCGTCCGCAGACCTCAGCCCGGCCCCCGGGAGGGGGCCCTTAAATCCTCATCCTTTCGCGAGTCCGCCGATCAGCGCGTCGGCGATGCCGCCGCTCCAGCCGCCTCAGCAGCGCTTCCGACGCCACGTCTCCCTGCTTAGCCGCCGCCCAGCGCCGCCCTCCCGTGGACGCCGCACGCCGTGCCGCCCGCTCGCACCTGGGCGACGCTCGGCGGGTCGTCGGTGAGCAGCTGCGGCACGCTCACCGCCCGCAGGTGCTTGCGCTTCAGCGCCGCGAAGATGTTGAGCAGTGCCCGCACCGTCTGCCCGTGGTTCTCGTGCATGAGGATTATCGCCCCGGGCCGCAAGCCGCCGATGACGTTGCGTTCGATCTGCGCGTAGTCGGCCCCGAGCGAGTCGGCGCTGTCGACCGTCCAGAGGATCTGCAGCAGCCCGTGCGCGCTCACGATCCGGTCGATGGTCGCGTTGCGACCGCCGTAGGGCGGACGGAAGAGGAACACCGGTCCACCCGAGGAGCTCGCCACAGCCGTCTGCGTGCGAACGATTTCGTGTTCGGCTTCTCCCGGCGCGAGCGCAGTCAGCAGCGGATGCGTGAACGTGTGGTCGCCCACGGCTCCCAGCGTGCGCTCGTCCCGCGTGGCGCCGGGCACCAGCGGGATGTTGCGTCCCACGATGAAGAACGTTGCGCGCACTCCGTGCTTTCTCAACTTCGCGAGCACGAGCCGCGTGTACGGCCCGGGCCCGTCGTCGAAGGTCAGTGCCACCTCGCTGCCGCGCGAACCCGCGCAGTAGATCGGAAGCCCGAGCGACACCAGCCAGCGCACCTCGCCCGACTCGGCAAATCCCGGCAGCGCCGCCGCGCCTTGCCCGCGCGTACGCCGCGCGCCGATCGACGCCGTGCCGGCGCCGTTCGGCGTCGTGGCCGCGCCCGTCGGCCTCGTGCCCGCAACGGTCGACGGCGCGCGCGTGCGCACGCGCGAGCCGCCCCCGCTCGCGAGCAGCGCCAGGATCGTTGCGACGATCGCGGCCGCTGCCAGGGCCGTCAGCCCGCGCGCGGCCCTGCGGCGCGGCGTTCGTCCCGGGCGCCTCGCCCCCGAGCGCCGTTCGGCGGCCCGCCTGGCGGCGCGACGGAAAGCCTCCGATTCCGGCATCACGGCAAGGTAGCGGCTCCGCCGCCAGCGAGCGGCGCGCGTCACCGATGCACGCTAGACTGGCTGATACCTCGCGCCTGGGCGGGGTTTTTCTTCGCCCGAGGCCGCTGTCCTCAACAACGCAGGGATTCCGAAATGGCCCGTGGAGACGTTCGAATCGCTATCACCCTCGCCTGCGAGGAGTGCAAGCATCGCAACTACCAGACAAACAAGAGCAAGCGCAACAACCCCGACCGGATGACCATACGCAAGTACTGCCGCTGGTGCCGCAAGCACACCAGCCACCGGGAGACCCGTTAGCGCGGGAGCGCTGCAGTGGCCCGTGACCGGAAACGTGCAAAGCAACGCCGCGAACGGCGGGGTGCAGCCGTCGCCGGGCGCAACCCTCAGGGCGCCCGTCCCGACACGTCGGAACAGCCGATCCACCGCGCCGACCTGCCCGGCTCGCTCGACCACGCCTCGGGCGAGGTCGACGAGTTCGACGCTGCCCTCGTGCGCGGCGCAGGCGGCGTCGCCGCCACGCCAGACGGGACGACCGAGGCTGAGGCCGAGGCCGAGGCTGACGCCGCGGCCGGCGCCGAGGACGAGCTCCAGACTCCCGCGCTTGCCTCGGACGGCGGTGCGGGCGGCGGCGCCGGCGGCGGCGTCGTCGCGGCAGGCGAGCGGCCCTCGGGGGCTCCCCTGCGCGGCGGCAACCGCGTCATCGGCTTTCTTCGCGCCAGCTGGGCCGAGCTGCAGCGCGTGCAGTGGCCCGACCGCCGTCAGGTCACCCAGGCGACCGCCGTCGTTCTCGGCTTCGTCGCAATCGCCGGCCTCTATCTTGGCGCAGCGGACTTCGTCGCAAAGGAAGTCGTCGAATTCATCCTCGGATGACCGCCCCGCCTAATCGCGCTCGCGCTTTCCCATCGCCCACCATCCCCATCCGTCACGGAATCCATTGAAGGACCACTGAATGTTTCGTTGGTACGTCGTCAATACATACTCGGGTCACGAGAATAAGGTCAAGCACAATCTGGAGCACCGGATCGTGTCACTCGGCCAGCAGCGCGCTGTCCGCAACGTAGTCGTCCCGACAGAAGCCGTCGCCGAGATGAAGGACAACCAGAAGGTGACGGTCGAGAAGCGGACGATGCCCGGCTACGTGCTCGTGAACATGGAGCTCAACGAGGATTCGTGGGGGGTGGTCAAGGGCACCCCCGGCGTGACGGGCTTCGTCGGCGCCTCGCAGGAGCCCGTCGCCCTCACCCAAGGCGAGGTGGACCGCCTGCTGCACAAGGAGGTCGCGACGGCCACTCGCACCCGCGCCCAGTTCTCGATCGGCGAGTCCGTCAAGGTCGTTTCCGGCCCGCTCTCGGATTTCTCCGGCGAGATCTCCGAGATCAACGAGGACGCCGCCAGGCTCAAGGTGCTCGTATCGATCTTCGGTAGAGAGACGCCCGTGGAGGTTGGCTTCGACCAAGTCAAGAAGCTCTGAGCGGGCCGATGGTCGGCGCGGACCGATCGGAGATCGGCCAGCGTCCTCGGTCGCTCGTGTGCTGGCCGATCGGAGCTCGCTCCGGGCTACGATGGACACACTTCGCTTCCTGCGTCCTTGCTCCGCTTGACCCTCGACCCGCTCAGTCGGTCAGCGTCCCCGACGAGCGACCGCGAATGCCCGAGACCCTCCCCCCGAGATAAGCTGACTGGGATATGGCCAAGAAGGTTCTGACAACGATCAAGCTGCAGGCGAATGCCGGGCAGGCGAGCCCCGCCCCGCCGGTGGGCCCTGCGCTGGGCCAGCACGGGATCAACATCATGGAGTTCTGCAAGGCGTTCAACGCGCA
The DNA here is from genome assembly GCA_035566835.1 of Solirubrobacteraceae bacterium. Taxonomy (GTDB): domain Bacteria; phylum Actinomycetota; class Thermoleophilia; order Solirubrobacterales; family Solirubrobacteraceae; genus Palsa-744. The sequence goes on along the minus strand of DATMQG010000033.1, from coordinate 38,458 downwards.
GACCCAGTCCGAAACCGGCACCGTGATCCCGGTCGTGATCACCGTCTACGAGGACCGCTCGTTCACGTTCATCACGAAGACGCCCCCGGCCGCAGTGCTGATCCGCCAGGCCCTGAAAATCGCCAAGGGCTCCGGCGAGCCGAACCGGACGAAGGTGGGAACGATCACCCAGGCTCAGCTGCGTGAGATCGCCGAGCGCAAGCTTGCCGACCTGAACGCCCACGACGTAGATCAGGCGGCGAAGATCATCGCGGGCACGGCCCGCTCGATGGGCGTGGACGTGGCGTCGTGAGCAAGCACGGCAAGCGCTATCAGGAGCTGCGCGCGAAGGTCGATCACGAGCGCGAGTATGAGCCCGCCGAGGCCGTGGGCCTCGTGCGCAGTCTCGCCAGCAGTAAGTTCGACGAGTCGGTCGAGGTCCACGTCCGCACCGGCCTCAACGTGCGCCACGCCGACGAGCAGTTGCGCGGAACGATCGCGCTGCCCAACGGCCTCGGCAAGGACGTCAAGATCGTCGTTTTCGCACAGGGCGAGAAGGTCGGCGAGGCCGAGGAGGCCGGGGCGGACGTCGTCGGCGGCGAGGATCTCGCGAAACGCATCGAGGAGGGCTTCGACGATTTCGACGTCGCGATCGCCACACCCGACCTGATGTCGGTCGTGGGTCGCCTCGGACGCATCCTCGGCCCCTCCGGCAAGATGCCAAACCCAAAGGTCGGCACCGTGACGATGGACGTCGCCAAGGCGGTCGAAGAATCGAAGTCCGGCAAGGTCGAGTACCGCACCGACCGCACCGCCATCGTCCACATGGTGATCGGCAAGGCGAGCTTCGATGACCGCAAGCTGCTCGAGAACTATGCGGCCGTGGTCGAAGAGCTGATCCGCGCCAAACCGTCGGCCGCGAAAGGCCGCTACTTGCGCTCGATCTCCCTTGCCACGACGATGGGCCCGAGCGTGAAGGTCGACCCGAGCCGTACCCGTGACATCCTCGAGGAGGCGCCCGCAGCTACGATCGCTGCCTAGCGCCAACATCCCTCAGGCCACCAGAGACCCCCGGCTGACCCGCTGGCCGATCTTCGATCGGTCGCGGACGTAAGACCGGGACAGGAGCCCAATGAACCGAGAGCAGAAGGCAGCGGCGATCGCAGAGATCGCCACCCAGATAGACGAGTCCAACGCGATCTTCGCCGTGGACTACCGCGGCATCTCGGTTTCGCAGGCGGCCGAGCTGCGCTCCAACCTGCGCGAGGCCGACGCCCATTTCAAGGTCGTCAAGAACTCGCTCACCGAGCGCGCCGCCGACCAGGTCGGAGCCGAGGCGCTGAAGGAATATCTCACCGGTCCCACCGCGCTCACCTTCGTCCGCGGCGACATCGCCGTCGCCGCCAAGGCGCTCGCCGACTACGGTCGCGCAATCCAGCTGCTGCCAGTCAAGGGCGGCCTGATGGAAGGCGCCGTACTCGACCTCGAGCAGATCCGCACGCTCTCCAGGCTGCCCTCTCGCGATGCCCTCTACGGCCAACTCGTCGGCGTGGTTGCCTCGCCCGTCTCCGGCCTCGTGCGCACCCTTAACGCGCTCATCAGCGGACTCGCCGTGGCTCTGGGCGGTGTTCGCGACAAGAAGGAGTCGGGAGAGATTCCTGCCGGTGAGCCGCCGGCCTCGGAGGCGCAGGCCGCGGCTCCTACCGCGGCCGAGACGCCCGCAGAGGCTGAGGCACCACCGACGGAGGTCGAGGCACCGGCAGAGGAATCGGCTGCAGAGGCCGAGGCGCCCGCGGAGGCCGAGGCGGAGGCGCCCGCGCAGGAGCCGGATGCCGATGCCGAGGCGCCCGCGGAGGCCGAGTCGGCCGCGGAGCAGACCGAGGCCGAGGCGCCTGCGGAGGAGGCGGAGGCCGAGGCGCCCGCAGCGGCCGAGGCAGAGCCGGCCACGGAGCAGACCGAGGCCGGGGCGCCTGCCGAGGCAGAGGCCGGGACGGCGCCGGAGGAGCCGGAGGCCGATGCCGAGGCGCCGGCCGAGAACCAAGCTGAGCCGGAGGCGCAAGCGCCGGCGCAAGAAGACGACAACGAGGCGGACGCAGCGACTGAGGTTCAGTCCGAGGACGCCGAGGCGAAATCCACGAAGGAGGACTGAACGAATATGGCTACAAGCACACAGGATTGGATCGAGGAGCTGAAGGGCATCTCGGTGCTCGAGCTCGCCGAGCGGATCAAAGCGCTCGAGGAGGAGTTCGGGGTGTCGGCCGCCGCGATCGCCGCGCCGGTCGCCGCACCGGGCGGGGCGGGCGATGGAGCGGCCGCCGAGGCCGAAGAGTCGAGCACCGTCGACGTGATGCTCACGGGCGCAGGCGACAAGAAGATCCAGGTGATCAAGGTCGTTCGCGCAGCTACCGGCCTCGGCCTGAAAGAGGCGAAGGCGCTCGTCGACGAGGCCCCCAAGCCTGTCAAGGAGGGCATCGAACGCGAGGAGGCCGACAAGCTCAAACAGGAACTCGAGGAGGCGGGCGCCTCGGTCGAGCTGAAATAGCGCCACGCGGGCACGTCTTTATGTTTTGTTCACAAAGCCCCATTTTCCGGTAGACTGTCCGCCGCTGGTCGATAGCCGCAGCCGTCCAGGTAGTCCGACGTCGCGCCACATACGCGAATGTCGAGGGCGGGGTCCGTGAGTACTGGCAGCCCACTTAAGGGTGGCGATAGCGTGTGCTATCTTTGCTGGTCGCGCTTCGGCGCCCTCCTCTGCCCGTCTTCGCCCTCCGAAGGAGTCGTTTCTTGGCCGCTGTAGATGCTCTCCGGACGCGCCGTAGCTTCGCGCGCCTCAATAAGACAGTTGATGTACCCAACCTGATTGACATCCAGCGCCGTTCGTTTGCCTGGCTGACCGATCCAAAGACCGGTGGCCTGCGCGAGACGATCGACGACATCTCGCCGATCGAGGACTACACGGGCAACCTCGCCGTGCAGTTCGGCGAGTTCACGTTCGACGAGCCCGTCGCGTCGCTCGACCAGTGCCGCGAGAAGGACCTTACGTACGCCCGTCCCCTGACGGTGACTGTCGCCTTCATCAACCGTGAGACCGGAGAGATCCGCGAGCAGTCGGTGTTCATGGGCGACTTCCCCTGGATGACCGACCGGGGCACGTTCGTCATCAACGGCACCGAGCGCGTGGTCGTCACCCAGCTCGTGCGCTCCCCAGGGGCCTACCTGATGGAGCCGAAGGACCGCGAGAAGCAGGTCTTCATCGCCAACCTGATGCCCGCGCGCGGGTCGTGGCTCGAGCTCGAGATCGACAAGAAGGGCAAGGTCTTCGTCCGCATCGACCGCAAGCGCAAGCTGCCCGTGACCGTGCTGCTGCGCGCGATGGGCTACGCGAGCGACGAGGAGATCCTGCGCCTGTTCGAGAACTCGCTCTACATCCGCAACACGATCGACGCCGACACGGAAGCAACGCGAACCGAAGAGGGAGCGCTGATCGAGCTCTTCAAGAAGCAGCGTCCCGGTGAGCCGCCGAGCGTCGACAACGCCAGGGCGCTCCTGAACCAGCTGTTCTTCGACCCCAAGCGCTACGACCTCACCCGCGTCGGTCGCTACAAGCTCAACTCCCGCCTGGGCCTCGACGTCGACATCGACACCCGCACGCTCACGCAGGACGACATCCTGCAGCTCGTCCGCGAGCTCGTCGCGCTCCCCAAGCGCCTCGGCCTGCCCGAGGACGGGGAGGTAGAGGTCAAAGACTATGCGGCTGAGGCGATGAGTATGCCGCGCGAGCCCGTCGCAGAGCACCTCGACGAGTACGAGCACTTCGGCAACCGCCGCCTGCGCACCGTCGGCGAGCTCATACAGGAGGCGTTCCGCATCGGCCTCTACCGCATGGAGCGCGTCGTGCGCGAGCGCCTCACGACGGAGGACGCCGACACGATCACCCCGCAGACCATCATCAACATCCGCCCGGTCGTCGCGGCGCTGAAGGAGTTCTTCGGCTCCTCGCAGCTGAGCCAGTTCATGGACCAGACGAACTCGCTCGCCGGGCTCACCCACCGCAGGCGCTTGTCGGCGCTCGGGGCGGGCGGCCTGACGCGCGAGCGCGCGCCGATCGAGGTTCGTGACGTGCACCCCACACACTACGGGCGCATGTGCCCGATCGAGACGCCCGAGGGACCGAACATCGGCCTGATCGGCTCGCTTTCCTCGTTCGCCGAGGTCTCCGAGTACGGCTTCGTCACCACCCCCTACCGGGTGGTCAACGACGGCGTCGTGACGGATGAGATCCGCCGCCTCGACGCGACCCAGGAAGAGGAGCTGCTGATCGCGCAGGCAAACACCCCCGTCGACCCGAAGACCGGCCGCTTGAAAGGCAGCGAAATCCTCTGCCGCACGCAGGCGGGCCAGTACGTGACGGTCGGACCGAAGGACGTCGACCTGATCGACGTCTCGCCCGAGCAGATCTGGTCGGTCGCGACGGCGATGATCCCCTTCCTCGAGCACGACGACGCCAACAGGGCGCTGATGGGCTCGAACATGCAGCGCCAGGCCGTGCCCCTGCTGAAGGCGGACGCGCCGCTGATCGGCACCGGCATGGAGCGTCGCGCGGCGCTTGACACCGGCGATGTCCTGCTGGCCGAGAGCGCCGGGACGGTCGAGTACGTCGACGCCAACCAGGTGACCGTCCTCGGCAAAGATGGCCAGAAGGGGGAGTACGAGCTACAGAAGTTCATGCGCTCCAACCAGGGCACGCTGATCCACCACAAGCCGCGCGTGAGCGCGGGCCAGAAGGTGAGCGCCGGTGACGTCCTCGCCGACGGCTCCTCCACCGACCGCGGCGAGATGGCGCTCGGTAAGAACCTGATGGTCGCGTTCATGTCCTGGGAGGGCTACAACTTCGAGGACGCCATCATCCTCTCCAAGCGCCTCGTCCAGGACGACGAGCTCACCTCGATCCACATCGAGGAGTACGAGATCGACGCCCGTACGACGAAGCTCGGCGAGGAGGAGATCACGCGTGACATCCCCAACCGCTCCGAGGAGTCGCTGCGCAACCTCGACGACCGCGGCATCGTGCGCATCGGCGCCGAGGTCCAGTCGGGCGACCTGCTCGTCGGCAAGGTCACGCCGAAGGGCGAGACCGAGCTGACGGCCGAGGAGAAGCTGATCCGGGCGATCTTCAAGGAGAAGGCCCGCGAGGTGCGCGACACCTCGCTGAAGGTTCCCCACGGCGAGGGCGGCGTCGTGATCGACGTCAAGACCTTCCGCCGCGACGACGGCGACGACCTGCCGCCGGGCGTGAACGACCTCGTACGCGTGTTCGTGGCCAAGAAGCGCAAGATCTCCGAGGGCGACAAGCTCGCGGGGCGCCACGGGAACAAGGGCGTGATCTCGAAGATCGTCGAGGAGCAGGACATGCCGTTCCTCGAGGACGGCACGCCCGTCGACGTGATCCTCAACCCGCTCGGCGTGCCCTCACGCATGAACGTCGGCCAGATCCTCGAGACGCACCTCGGCTGGGCCGCGGCGCAGGGCTGGTACGACGACGGCACCGACGCCTACAAGGACGCCCACGGCGGCGGCGGCAACGGTCGCGTGTACGTATCGACGCCCGTGTTCGACGGCGCCACCGTCGGCGACGTCGACCGCGCGCTCGTCAAGTGGCAGGACGCCCACACGGGGCGCATCCGCATGGACATCGACAAGTCGCGGCGCGAGGGCGAGCAGGCCTCCGGCAAGATGACGCTCTTCAACGGTCGCACGGGCGAGCCGTTCGAGGAGCAGGTGACGGTCGGGTACATGTACATCCTCAAGCTCCTGCACCTCGTCGACGACAAGATCCACGCGCGCTCGACCGGTCCCTACTCGCTCGTCACCCAGCAGCCACTGGGCGGCAAGGCGCAGTTCGGCGGTCAGCGCTTCGGCGAGATGGAGGTCTGGGCGCTCGAGGCCTTCGGCGCCGCCTACACGTTGCAGGAGATGCTCACGATCAAGTCCGACGACACGGTCGGGCGCGTGAAGGCGTACGAGGCGATCGTCAAGGGCGAGAACATCGCCGAGCCGTCGATCCCCGAGTCGTTCAAGGTCCTCCTGAAGGAGATGCAGTCGCTGGCGCTCGACGTCAACGTCGTCTCCGAGGAGGGCCAGCGCGCCGAGATGCGCGACGAGGACGACGACCTGCTGCGTGCCGCCGAGGAGCTCGGCATAGACCTCTCGGGCGTCCGTGCCGTGGCCGGCGACGCCAGCGATGAGGAGTTGGAGGGCGAGGACAGCACCGACGCCGGCCCGCCGGCGAAGGCCGGCGACGGCGAGGAGGAGCCGATCCAGGACGCGGTCGAGGCCGATGGGCTGATCGACGAGGTCGGCCTGACCGAGGACGTCGACCTCGAGGACCTCGACAGCGAGGTCCCCGCGGAGTCCGCCGAGTAGGAGCCGGGCCCGCGCCTTCGGGCGCGCACCGGCGAAGCCAATAGCCAGATTCACCCGCGAGCGAAAGCACACCAGATGATTGACATAAACAATTTCGACGCCATCGAGATCAGTCTCGCCTCCTCAAAGCAGATCCGTAGCTGGAGCTCCGGCGAGGTGATCAAGCCCGAGACGATCAACTACCGCACGCTGAAGCCGGAGAAGGACGGCCTCTTCTGCGAGCGCATCTTCGGTCCGACCAAGGACTGGGAGTGCTACTGCGGCAAGTACAAGCGCGTCCGCTACAAGGGCATCGTCTGCGAGCGCTGCGGCGTCGAGGTCACGCGCTCAAAGGTCCGCCGCGAGCGCATGGGCCACGTCGACCTGGCCGCCCCCGTGAGCCACATCTGGTTCTTCAAGGGCGTGCCGAGCCGGATCGGCTACCTGCTGGACATGGCGCCCAAGGAACTGGAGAAGGTCCTGTACTTCGCCGCCTCGATCATCACCTGGGTGGACGAGGAGGCCCGCGCCAAGGACCTCGACACGCTCGAGAAGGAAGTCAACAAGGTTCTCGACTCTTACGCGGCCGAACGCGAGGAGCGCGTGCTCGAGCTGCGCGAGTCGCTCAAGCGCCGCGAAAAGTACCTCCAGACCGGCAAACAGACGAACTTCAACGACGAAGACCACCTGTGGGCCGACTCGCTCGACATCAACCTCCAGAAAGTCTCCGATGAGGAGCGCGAGAAGCATGTCAAGGAACTGACGAAGGCCTTCGACGCCGACATCGCGGACACAGAGGCGTACATCGAGGACGCGGCCGAACGCATGCGCAACGTGTGGGAGCTCTTCAAGACGATGGAGCCCAAGCAGATCGAGCATGACGAGACGACGTTCCGCGAGCTCAAGGAGCGCTTCGGCTCCTCCTACGGCTTCGGCGAATACTTCCGTGGCGGCATGGGCGCGGAGGCGATCCGCGACCTGCTCCAGCAGGTGGACCTGGACGCCGAACGGGTCGAGCTCGAGGACCAGGTGAAGACCGGCAAAGGCCAGAAGCAGGCCCGCGCGGTCAAGCGTCTGAAGGTCGTCTCGGCGTTCATCCAGTCGGGCAACAAACCGGAGATGATGGTGTTGGACGCCGTCCCGGTGATCCCGCCCGAGCTGCGCCCGATGGTGCAGCTGGACGGCGGGCGCTTCGCCACCTCCGACCTCAACGACCTCTATCGCCGCGTCATCAACCGCAACAACCGCCTCAAGCGGCTGCTCGACCTCGGCGCGCCCGAGATCATCGTCAACAACGAGAAGCGGATGCTGCAGGAGGCCGTCGACGCGCTGTTCGACAACGGCCGCCGCGGGCGCCCCGTGACGGGTCCCGGAAACCGGCCCCTGAAGAGCCTCTCGGACATGCTCAAGGGCAAGCAGGGACGCTTCCGCCAGAACCTGCTGGGCAAGCGCGTGGACTACTCGGGACGCTCGGTCATCGTGGCCGGCCCCTACCTGAAGCTCCACCAGTGCGGGCTGCCGAAGATCATGGCGCTCGAGCTGTTCAAGCCGTTCATCATGGCCCGCCTCGTCGAGCGCAAGTCAGCGCAGAACATCAAGGCAGCCAAGAAGATGGTCGACTCGATGATCGGCGAGGTGTGGGACGTGCTCGAGGAGGTCATCCACGAGCACCCCGTGCTGCTGAACCGCGCACCGACGCTCCACCGCCTGGGCATCCAGGCGTTCGAGCCGCTGCTCGTGGAGGGCAAGGCGATCCAGGTCCACCCGCTCGTGTGTCACGCGTTCAACGCCGACTTCGACGGCGACCAGATGGCTGTCCACCTCCCGCTCTCGGCCGAGGCGCAGGCGGAGGCGCGCATCCTGATGCTCTCCTCCAACAACATCCTGTCCCCGGCCCACGGGGCGCCGCTGGCGACCCCCACCCAGGACATGATCCTCGGGGCCTACTACCTGACCTACGGTCCCGAGGCCGAGGAGCTGGCCACGATCGACCGCGCGACGTATGAGCCGCGGCCGCACGTGTTCCGCACCGCCCAGGAGGCCGAACTCTCATACGAGGCAGGCGTTGTGAAGCTGCACGACCTGGCCGAGTTCCGCCCGTACGGGCGCGAGGGCGGGCACGTGCTGACGACGATCGGGCGGATCATCTACAACGACCGCATCGAGCGGGCGCTCGCCGAGGCGCTCGGCGACGAGTTCGACGCGTCGAAGTACGCGTTCGTCAACCAGTCGATGAAGAAGCGTGACACGACGCGCCTGATCGACATCCTCGTGCAGACGTACGGGGCGACGACGATCAGCCTCGTGCTGGATGCGTTCAAGGACCTCGGATTCAAGTACGCGACCCAGGCCGGGATCACGATCTCCAAGAACGACGTGGTCGTGCCGCCGGAGAAGCAGGCGATCCTCGACAAGTACGACAAGCTCGTCGGCGACATCACCGACCAGTACGACGATGGCCTGATCACCCAGGAGGAGCGTCACGAGGCGGTCGTGGAGCAGTGGAACGCGGCTACCGACGACGTCGCCGAGGCGATGATCGCGAACCTCGACACCCTGAACCCCATCTTCATGATGGCCAACTCGGGCGCCCGTGGCTCGTTCAAGCAGATTCGCCAGCTGGCGGGCATGCGCGGGCTGATGGCCAACCCGAAGGGTGAAATCATCGAGCGCCCGATCAAGGCCAACTTCATGGAGGGCCTGTCGGTGCTCGAGTACTTCATCTCGACGCACGGCGCGCGAAAGGGCCTCGCGGACACCGCGCTGAGGACCGCCGACTCGGGCTATCTCACGCGGCGCCTCGTCGACGTGGCGCAGGACGTGATCATCCGCGACGCGGACTGCGGCACCGAGGAGTACATCGAAATGGCCGTCTTCAGGGGCGACGGGCAGCCGAACGACGGCCTCGTCGGGAGGATCGCCGCGCTGCCGATCGAGACCAAGCGCCACCGCATGCTCGTCGAGCAGGGCTCCGAAATCGGCCGCGAGGAGCTGGCCGACATCGTGCAGACCTTCCACGACGAACACGAGAAGGGCATCGAGGTCACCGTGCCGGTGCGCTCGGTGCTCAAGTGCGAGGCCCCGAGCGGCGTCTGCCAGGCCTGTTACGGCCGGGCGATGGCGACGGGATCGCTCGCGCAGATCGGCGACGCCGTCGGCATCGTCGCGGCGCAGTCGATCGGCGAGCCGGGCACGCAGCTCACGATGCGCACGTTCCACACCGGCGGAGTCGCCGGCGCGGACATCACGCATGGGCTGCCGCGCGTCGTCGAGCTCTTCGAGGCACGGCGGCCGAAGGGGCTCGCGAAGATTGCCGAGCAGGACGGCGTCGTATCGATCGAGGAGACCGAGAAGGCGCTCACGGTCGTGATCACCGACGAGGCCGGCGACGAGCACCGTCATGCGTTCCCGCGACGCACGCGCCTGTTTGTCACCGACGGCGAGAAGATCAAAGCCGGCAAGCAGCTCAACGAGGGGTCGGTTTACCCGCACGAGCTGCTGGCGATCCGCGGGCGGACCGAGACCGAGCAGTACCTCGTCAAGGAGGTGCAGGAGGTCTACAAGTCCCAGGGCGTCGACATCAACGACAAGCACATCGAGCTGATCGTGCGTCAGATGCTGAAGAAGGTGCGGGTCGACCAGAAGGGCGACACCGACTACCTGCCCGGCCAGTTCGTCGACCGCTTCGAGTTCGCGAAGGTCAACGACGCGATCGCCAAGCAGAAAAAGGAGACGGCCCAGTTCGAGGACATCATCCTCGGGATCACGAAGGCCTCGCTGAACACGGACTCGTTCCTGTCGGCGGCCTCATTCCAGGAGACCACGAAGGTTCTGACCGATGCTGCCCTCGAGGGCAAGATCGATCGTCTCAACGGCCTCAAGGAGAACGTGATCATCGGCAAGCTGATCCCCGCGGCGACCGGACTGAAGCGCTACCGGCGGATCGAGATCGAACCGTCGGAACCGCTGCCCCGGGCAATCGACGACGTGGGGCTGCTCGACCAGGACGAGATCGCCGCCGAGCTGGGCCTCGTCGGTGGCGACGGCTTCAACGGCGGCTACGGCCAGGAGTTCGACGCCGATCTGGCGTCGCTCGAGAAAATCGGCGCCGGCGGCGGCTCGGACCCCGGCTTCGTCGAGGAGCTGGCCGAGCTCGAGCTCCCCGAGGAGGATCTGAAGGAGGAGTAGGGGTGGCCCGGAGCGCCCGCGAGGCTCAGGCTTCGCGGGCGCGACGGCACTCGTGGCGCGGGCTCCTACGCTCCTGCCGGGTCGCGCAGGATCTGCTCGAGCGTCCGGCCGCTGAGCACCGACGCGGGACGCTCGGCAACGACATCCGACCCCGGGCGGGCCTCCTCGTCGCGGCGCTTTATCAGCAGCCACCGGGAGTCGGGGCCCGCTCCCGTGCGCTGCAGCGCGAAACCGCCCTCGAGCTTCTCGCCGTGCAGGACGAAGACGCCGTGGCCGCGCTCCAGCGCCTCGGGCCAGGGCACGCGGCCTCCGTGCTCGTAGAGGCCGCGGTCCCAGACGACGACGGCGCCTTTCTCGGTGCGACCCTCGAAGTTGTTGTGCTCGAGCGTGTGGTCGTCCACCTCGACGGCCAACCGCTTGACGGCCGGGTCCAGCGACGGGCCCTTCGGCAAAGCCCACGATCGCATGACCCCGCCGACCTGCAGGCGCAGGTCGAAATGGTGAGTGCTCGCAGCGTGCTCCTGCACCACGAAGGCGCCGGCACTGACGCCGCGGATCGCGAACTGCTCATGGCCCTCGACGCCGACGTCCTCGACCTCGATCTCACCCGCGCCGCGTGGTCCTTGACCGAGAAACGCGATCAGCTCCTCGACTGCGGCCGGCGGGCCCTCCGCGTGCACCCTCGCGGTGCCATCGTCCGCGGCTCGCACCCAGCCGAATAGCCCGAGATCCGTGGCTCGGCGTCGCGTTGCCTCCGCGAAGCCGACGCGTACAGGAGCCCCGAGCAGGGCCCGGATCGCGCGCGGAGCCAACGGGCCTCCGGCTCCCGGCCCGGGTCCTCCGCGACCAGCAGGATGCTGTTGGCTCTCCACGATCGCCCAAGATGGCAGAACCGCGGCGAGCCAGCGCGACTTCACGGCGGCCGGTGTGTAATGGGCGGGTAATGAGCGCGCGGCCAATGACGCGCAGATCGCTGCTTGCCGCCACCGCCGGCGCGGTTGCCGCACGGATGTTGCTGCCCGATGGCACCCTTGCCCTGCTCTCCGGTCCGCCGCGGCCGACCGTTTGGCAGCGGGCGCTCGGCCGTCTGCCGGCGGCAGGCGCGAGAATCGAGCTGCGGCGCTCGGCCGATCTCGTCGGTGTGGAGTGGCGGGCACCCACTGCCGCCGGCGTCTGGCTGCGCTTCCGTGGCCCCGATGGAGGCTGGAGTCGCTGGGCCTCGGCGGGCGAACACGGCCATGGGCCCGATTGGCCCTCGCGCGGCGGCTCGAGCGTGGGCGATCCGGTCTGGACTGGAGGCGCCACGGCGGTGGAGGTCCGGGCGAGCCGGCCGCTGAGCGGTGCGCGGCTGCACCTCGTGGACGTGAGCGGCGGCGTGGGGGCGAGACGGGCGGCAACGCCCTCCGCGCCGGCGAGGGCGGCCGCGCTGGCGATGGCCACGCCGATCCTCGCCGCGGGCCCCGGCCAGCCGCCGATCGTCGCCCGGCGGGCTTGGGCGCAGGGGATGGCCCCGCCGCGGGTGTCGCCTGAGTACGGAGCGGTGCGGATGGCCTTCGTGCACCACACCGAGAGCCCGAACGGGTACGCGCCCGCGGAGGTGCCCGCGATGCTGCGCGCGATCTACGCCTATCACCGCTTTGCGAGAGGCTGGAACGACATCGGCTACAACTTCGTCGTCGACCGCTTCGGTCGCATCTTCGAGGCCCGTGCCGGCGGCATCGACGAGCCCGTGGTGGGAGCCCAGGCCGGGGGCTACAACCTCGCCTCCACGGGCGTGGCGATACTCGGCTCCTTCATGGAAACGCCGATCTCGGCGTCCGCGCGAGACGCGCTCGAGCGGCTGCTCGCGTGGAAGCTCTCGCTGCATGGGCTGCCGGCGACCGGGAGGGTGACCGTGCGGGTCAACGCTGCGGGCGCGTCGTTCAGCAAATTTCCGGCGGACGCCCACGTGTCGCTGGCACGCATCTCGGGCCACAGGGACGCCGACTCGACGGACTGCCCCGGTAACGCTCTGTACGGTGAGCTGCCGGCGATCCGCGGGCGGGTCCGGCGCCTCGCCGGCCGTCCGACGCGGGCGACGCTCGCGCTGCTCCCCGCCGCGGCGCCCGCAGCCGGCGGCCCGGGGGCTCCGGTGGCCGCGGCAGGAGAACGCACGCTCGCCGGCACGCTCGAGCTGCTCGACGGCACGCCCGTGGCCGGCGCTCCGATCGCCGTTCAGGCGCGCAGCGTGAGCGCCAGGGGGGAGGTCGTGAACGAGCGCACGATCGCCGCATCGAGAACCGACCCGCTGGGGAGGTGGTCGCTTGCGCTCAGCCTCGTCGCCTCGCGCGCGGGCACATGGTTGCGGGTGCTGAGCGCGGGCACGTCCGGTGCCTGCGTCTCCGAGCCGCTGCACGTCCCGGGGACGGTCCTCGTCAGCCCCCCGCCCGCGCCTGGAGCTCCAGCGCCCACTCCCGAAGCGGTGCCGCCTCCCGCGACGTGAGCCCGAGCTCGGGCTCCGTCTGCATGAGCAGCGTCGGCGAGGCCCGCGCCGCCGCCCACTCGTGGCAGGCGGGGTTGAAGGCATCGTCGATCCACGCCAGCGGCCGTTCGCCGGCGTAGGCGTTGACCGACTGCAGCTTCCAGTGCGCGAGCGTCGTCTGCGGGCCGCTCGCGCTACTCGAGCCTGCCAAATCCTCGGCGCCCGCGACGAATTCATCCGCGATCGTACCGGCGCCAGCCACGAGCACACGACGCGGGAAGCGTAGGAAGGGCAGGCGCTCGGGCAGGCCGAGAAGGTGGGGGAGGTGCTCGTTGGCCCGCTCTTCCCATCCGCTGGCCCACACGAGCTCGAACAGCGCCGCCAGCGAAAGCAGGTGAGCGGCGGCCGTGGACGAAAGAAAGTGGGGTATGCCTTCAATCGCGTGGAAGGAACCGTCGAGCGGGGTTCCGTCGGGCGCCGAGCGCTGCAGCGAGCCGACGGCTGGACGGCCGAAAAGCGAGATCACACCGTCGATGTCGACGAGCAGAAGGGGCCTCGACGGGGCCCCAGGCGGAGCGCTCATCGCAAAGTCCCTGCAAACGGCCGCCTGGCCAAGCTGTAGAAGCTCTTTAGCTTACGCACAGGTAGATCGGGGTACTGTACTTGCGACGGTTGATCCGCCTAGGCCGCTTGAGAGGAGTAAAGCAGCCGGCGGCCGCAGCCGATGGATTGGCCGTCTCTCACACACATAACTTATGACTCTTGAGCTAGGCATTCTGCTATCCCTCGCGTGCGCCTTCGTGGCGAATCTCGCGTTCTTCTACAAGTACCGCGGGGCCAACTCGGTCGCGAAGGTGAAGATCAGGCACCCCTTCCGCTCGGCCCGCGCGCTGTACTCGTCGAAGTGGTTCACGATCGGGATGCTCACGGCGACCGTCAGCTGGGGTCTGCATGTCGCCGCGCTGTCGTTCGCGCCGATGTCGGTGGTGCAGGTGACGCTCGCGGCGGGCGTCGTCTTCATCGCGGTGATGGCTGAGCGGCTGTTCGGCTTCGAGGTCGGGCGCCGCCAGTGGCTGGGGCTGATGCTGACCGCGGCCGGGCTGGTACTGCTCGGGGTCACGCTCCCGACCATGCATGGCGCGCACTCGAGCTTCTCCCCGGTGGCGATGATCTGCTTCGAGACCGGCTTGTTCGGGCTCGGCGGCCTGCTGTTGATGGGGCCGCGCATGGGCGGACCGGTCGAGCACCACGGCGTCATGCTGGGAGCCGCGGCGGGGATCCTGTTCGGCGTCTCGGACACCTCGATCAAGGCTTTGACCGGCATCACCGGCGCGCACGGGCTGTTGGGCCTCGCCCTCAGCCCGTGGCTGATGGTGGCCGTGCTGGCGTCGATCGTCGCCTTCTATGCGTCGGCGCGCGGGCTGCAGGATGGCGAGGCCGTCCCCGTGATCGCCGTTACCGGTGCGGCGGCGAACATCGCCGGCATTGCCGGCGGGATCGTCGTCTTCGGCGACCCGATGGCGGGCAGTCCCGCCGGGATCATCCTGCAGGCGCTGGCGTTCGTGCTCGTGGTGGTCGCCTCGGCGATGATGCCGGCGCCAGTGCGCGCCGCGGGCGTCGCGGCCCAAGCGGCGTAGAGCCGCCTGCTGCTAGCATCAGCGCCCGATGCCGACAACCTCTCAGCTCGTGCGCAAGGGGCGCGTGAGCCCCAAGAAGAAGCTTGCCACCCCCGGCCTGAAGTCCGGCAAGGGGCGCAAGAAGAAGGTCGCGGCGCCGCAGCGGCGCGGGGTGTGCACGCGCGTGTACACGACGACCCCGAAGAAGCCCAACTCCGCGCTGCGGAAGGTCGCTCGCGTGCGCATCTCGGGCTCGATCGAGGTGACGGCCTACATCCCGGGCGAGGGCCACAACCTGCAGGAGCACTCGGTGGTGCTCGTGCGCGGCGGGCGCGTCAAGGACCTGCCTGGCGTGCGCTACAAGGTCGTGCGCGGCACGCTGGACGCGGCCGGAGTGAGCGATCGCAAGAAGGCGCGCTCGCAGTACGGCGTGAAGAAGAAATAGCCGATGCCGCGCCGCGCTGCAGCACAGGTCCGCCCGATCGACCCGGACCCCATACACCGCTCCAAGCTCGTCCAGCAGGTCATCAACAAGGTGATGCTCGACGGCAAGAAGTCGATCGCCGAGCAGATCGTCTACGACGCGCTCGCGCTGCTCGGTGAGCGCAGCGACAAAGACCCCGTGGAGACGCTCGAGTCCTCGATCAAGGTGCTCACGCCCACGCTCGAGGTCCGTTCGCGACGCGTCGGCGGGGCGACCTACCAGGTTCCGGTGGAGGTTCCCGCCCGCCGGGCGCGCACCCTCGCAGTCCGCTGGCTGGTCGAGTTCGCTCGCCAGCGCCGCGAGAAGACGATGGCGCAGCGCCTGGCCAACGAGCTGTCGGACGCCCAGTCCCAGCAGGGCGGGGCATACAAGCGCAAGGACGACATCTACCGCATGGCCCAGGCCAACAAGGCCTTCGCGCACTACCGCTGGTAGCGGCAACGCCCTGCTGCCTCGGTCAGCGCGTCGAGCAGCGGGTCGATGACGGGTTCAGCCTGATCCCAGCTGGCTTCGTCGTCAGCGTTGTCGTCCGGGGCATCCCAGCCCGACGGCGGCTGATCTCACGGGCATCGGTCGGCAGGAGCGTGAATGAGTCGGCTCCCCAAGCCGGTCGCAACGCTCGGAAATGCCGTTGTCCAACGTCGCGATGCTGGTGGTCTGGAGGCGGCCTGCGAGCGCCACCAGCAAAGCGTCGGTTAGACCAAGTCGCATCGACTCATGACGCCGGGCGACGGGGGCGAAAGACATGGATCGACAAATGTCCAGAGCGCTTGACACTGAAAGCTTCGGTACCTAACATTTCGGTACCAAATGTCTCCAGCGCCCTCAGCCACGGCCACGCTCGGTCCGTCGGCCTCCGACCGCATCGAGCCCTACGTCTGGAAGGTCGCCGGCGTCGTGGTCCTGGGGATGCTGATGTCGATCCTCGACACGACGATCGTCAACGTAGCGCTGCGGACGCTCGGCCACGATCTGCACAGCTCGATCTCGCAGATCCAGTGGGTCGTGACCGGCTACCTGCTGTCGCTCGCCGCGGTGATCCCGATCACCGGATGGGCGGCGCGGCGTTATGGGGCCAAGCGCGTCTACATGACCTCGCTGGTTCTGTTCACGATCGGCTCGGCCCTCTGCGCGGCAGCCGCGACGACGACGGCGCTCGTGCTCTTCCGCGTCCTGCAGGGCGTGGGCGGCGGGATGCTGATGCCCGTGGGCCAGCTGATCATGGCCCAGGTGGCGGGCCCCAAGCGAATGGGCCGCGTGATGGGAGTCGTCGCGATGCCCGCGATGCTCGGGCCGATCCTCGGACCTGTTCTCGGCGGACTGATCCTGCAGAACCTGCACTGGTCGTGGATCTTCCTCGTGAACGTCCCGATCGGCGTGATCGCCTTCCTCGCCGGCTGGCGGATCATTCCCGAGACCGAATCGGGCGAGGCCGGGCGGCTTGACGTCCGCGGCCTGGTCCTGCTCTCGAGCGCCACCACCGCGCTCGTCTACGGACTCAGCCAGATCGCGACCCACAACAACCTTGCGGCCGCTGCGATCGTCCTGCCCTGCGCCGTGGGCGTCGCGCTGGCGGCGGTCTTCTGCCTGCACGCGCTGCGCGTTGAGCGCCCGCTGCTCG
Source organism: Solirubrobacteraceae bacterium (assembly GCA_035566835.1). Classification (GTDB taxonomy): domain Bacteria; phylum Actinomycetota; class Thermoleophilia; order Solirubrobacterales; family Solirubrobacteraceae; genus Palsa-744. Next base: position 21,707 of record DATMQG010000033.1, on the reverse strand, counting down.
ACGTCCGCCTGTACGCCAATCGCGTGTTCGCGGCTGCGTCGCTGACAACCTTCGGGCTCGGGGCCGCCCTGTTCGGGGCGATGATCCTTGTGCCCCTCTTCTACCAGGAGGTTCGGCACGAGAGCGTGATCGTCACGGGCCTGCTGACCGGTCCCCAGGGACTCGGGATGCTGCTCGTGACGTCGTTCACCGGACGTCTGACCGAGCGCTTCGGCGGCGGTCGCGTCGCACTCGTGGGCGTGCTGACGCTCGCCGTCTCGACGATTCCGCTGGCGTTCGTCGGCGTGGGCACGTCGATCGTCTCGATCTCGCTGGTGCTCCTGCTGCGGGGCGTGGGCATAGGGCTTGCCTTCATGCCTGCGATGACGGCCGCCTTCGCCTCGCTGCGGCCCGAGCAGCTCTCCGACGCCACCCCGCAGCTGAACGTGCTGCAGCGCATCGGCGGGGCGATCGGGACGGCGGTGCTCGCCGTCGTACTGCAGCGGGCGACCGGGCCGTCGCCGGCGAGCGGCCATGGGCCTACCGCGACGCACCTTGCGAGCGCGTTTGACACCGCCTACTGGTGGTCGTTCGGCATCGCGCTGCTCTCCGTGATCCCCTGCCTGGTGCTGCTGCGGGCGGAGAATCCCCGCGCGCGGATCAGCCAGGCTGTAGCCGAGGCGGATGCGGCCGCCGAGCCGCTCGGTGTCTAGGAACGATCGATGAGCATGCCGCCCGCACCGCCGCTTCCCACGCCCACCCCGACGCCCACGGCAGGGGCCTCTCAGGCCCACGCCGCACACCTCATCGAGCTTGGCCTCACGTTCCGTAACGTCTTCCGCACGCTCAACCGCCTGCGCGGTCGCGATACGCATCTCGACGGGCAGGAGCTCAGTCACGCGCAGTTCGAACTCCTGATCGAGCTGGATGAACGAGGCGAGCTGCCCGCCGGCGAGCTCGCTGCTGCCGCGCGGCTGACGCCCGCCACCGTGACCCAGATGCTGGACCATCTCGCCGCCTGCGGGCATGTCGCGAGGGTGCGCTCGGAGACCGACCGCCGGGTCGTCGTCTCGCGGCTGTCGCCCGAGGGCCGGCGCAAGATCCGGGCCAGGCGCGAGGCCTGGAAGAGGCGCTGGGCCGAGGCGCTCGAGGATGTCCCCGTCGAGGACATGCAGGCCGCCACGCGGGTGCTCGAGCGCCTCGGTCAGATGTTCGAGGACGGCGCCGCGGACGATGGCGGCGGTAGCCCGCAAAATCCCTCCCAAAAGCGCTCAAAAGCGCCTTTACGCCGATGATCGCTCTGCTATAGTCGATAGGGCGTCGCGGGTAGGCGCATGTTTGCGTGCGAAGGCTCACCCGCGAGGCAGGAACCAAAAGATGGAGACCTCGAGCAGATAGCGACGCCAACCGGTCCATTACCGACCAGCAGCGCACGTGGGCCCGAGGGGCCCATTTTTTTGCCCGAACCTCCCCCGACTCCCCCACCAGATCCTCTCCATGCCACGTAAGTTCTCACTCGAAAACACCCGCAACATCGGGATCATGGCTCACATCGACGCCGGCAAGACGACGACGACCGAGCGCATCCTCTACTACACCGGCCGTACGTACAAGATCGGCGAGGTGCACGAGGGGGCAGCCGTGATGGACTGGATGGAACAGGAGCAGGAGCGCGGCATCACGATCACCTCCGCGGCCACCACCGCCCAGTGGAAGGACCACCGGATCAACATCATCGACACGCCCGGGCACGTCGACTTCACCGTCGAGGTCGAGCGCTCGCTGCGCGTACTCGACGGGGCGATAGCCCTGTTCGACTCGGTCGCAGGCGTCGAGCCCCAGTCGGAGACGGTCTGGCGCCAGGCGGACAAGTACCACGTCCCACGCATCGCCTACATCAACAAGATGGACCGCATCGGGGCCGACTTCGACCAGGGCGTGCAGACGATGATCGACCGCCTCGGCGCCCACCCCGTGCCGATCCAGCTGCCGATCGGCGCTGAGGGCAGCTTCGAGGGCATCGTCGACCTCGTCGCGATGAAAGCTGTCGTCTACAAGGATGAGCTGGGTGTCGAACAGGAAACAGGCGAGATCCCCGAGCACCTGCTTGAAGCGGCCACGGCCGCTCGCGAACACCTGCTCGAGGAGGTCTCCCACTACGACGACGCGCTGCTCGAGCTGATCCTCGAGGAAGCCGAGGTCCCCGAGGCGGTCCTCAAGCACGCGATCCGCAACGCGACCCTCTCGACGAAGCTGACGCCGGTGCTATGCGGCTCCTCGTTCAAGAACAAGGGCGTGCAGCCGCTGCTGGACGCCGTGATCGACTACCTGCCCTCGCCGCTGGACGTCCCGCCCGTCGTGGGCACCGAACTGATCAAAGGCCAGGAGGAGGAGCGCGAGGTCATCCGCACCGCGGATGACGCGCAGCCGTTCGCGGCGCTTGCATTCAAGATCGCCGCCGACCCGTATGTCGGCAAGCTCACCTACTTCCGCGTCTACTCGGGCCGCCTGCAGGCTGGAGCCCGCGTGCTCAACGTCTCCACCGGACGCACGGAGCGCATCGGGCGCATCCTGATGATGCATGCCAACGAGCGCGAGGAGGTCCAGGAGGTCTACGCCGGCGACATCGCCGCCGCCGTGGGCATCAAGCAGGTGATGACCGGTGACACGCTCGCGGCTCCGGACGCACCGGTGCACCTCGAGAACATCATCTTCCCCGAGCCCGTCATCAAGGTCGCCGTGGAGCCCAAGACGAAGATCGACCAGGAGAAGATGTCGATCGCGCTCGGACGCCTCGCCGAGGAGGACCCGACCTTCCAGGTGCGCACCAACGAAGAGACCGGCCAGACCGAGATCTCGGGCATGGGCGAGCTGCACCTCGAGGTGCTCGTCGACCGCATGAAGCGGGAGTTCGGCGTCGAGGCCAACGTCGGCCGTCCCCAGGTCTCCTATCGCGAGACCGTGCGCGGCACGGTCGAGAAGATCGAAGGCAAGTTCGTGCGCCAGACGGGCGGCTCCGGGCAGTACGGCGTCGTCTACATCAACCTCGAGCCGGCACCGGGTGATGGCTTCGAGTTCATCAACAAGATCAAGGGCGGCGCGGTTCCCTCCGAGTACATCCCGGCGGTGAAGAAGGGTGTCGAAGAGGCGCTCGAGAACGGCGTCAAGGCCGGCTACCCGATGGTCGACATGCGGGTGACGCTCGTCGACGGCAAATACCACGACGTCGACTCCTCGGAGATCGCCTTCAAGGTGGCCGGCTCGATCGCCTTCAAGGATGCGGCAAGACGCGCAAAGCCGGTGCTGCTCGAGCCGATCTTCGCGGTCGAGGTGGTCACGCCCGAGGAGTTCCTCGGTCACGTGATCGGCGATCTGAGCAGTCGGCGCGGGCGGATCGAAGGCCAGGAGCCCCGCGGCAACGCGCTCGTGGTGACCGCGAGGGTGCCGCTGAGCGAGATGTTCGGTTATGCGACCGACCTGCGCTCGAACACGCAGGGACGCGCGAACTACACGATGCAGTTCGAGAGCTACGAAGAGGTCCCGCCGAACATCGCCGAGAAGATCGTCGAGCAGCGGACGGGGGAGCCGGTCCCCGCCTAGGTCACCCCCTGGGCCGGAGTCGATCAGAGCAGCGGACGCTCATCAGCAGGCAGCAGTCAACGAGAGCAGCATTCAGATAGATTTCCCCGGTTCGCCCACGGTGGCGAGCGTACAAGTCGATACAGGAGCGAACAAAAAGTGGCGAAGGAGAAATTCGAGCGCGACAAGCCGCACGTCAACGTCGGGACCATCGGTCACATCGACCATGGCAAGACGACGCTGACGGCCGCGATCACGTCTGTGCTCGCGGAGAAGGGAGGCGCCGAAGCCCGCAGCTTCGAGTCGATCGACAACGCACCCGAGGAGAAGGAACGCGGGATTACGATCGCCACCTCGCACGTCGAGTACTCGACCGACAACCGTCACTACGCGCACGTCGACTGCCCCGGGCACGCGGACTACGTGAAGAACATGATCACCGGCGCGGCGCAGATGGACGGGGCGATCCTCGTCGTGTCGGCGGCCGACGGACCGATGCCGCAGACGCGCGAGCACATCCTGCTGGCCCGCCAGGTTGGCGTCCCCTACATCGTCGTGTTCCTCAACAAGGCCGACATGGTCGACGACGAGGAGCTGCTCGAGCTCGTCGAGGTCGAGGTACGCGAGCTGCTCTCCGAATATGACTTCCCGGGCGATGACATCCCGTTCATCACCGGCTCGGCGCTGAAGGCGCTGGAAGGGGACGAAGCCTCCAAGCAGAAGATCCTCGACCTCGCCGAGGCGCTTGACTCCTACATCCCCGAGCCCGTGCGCGAGCTCGACAAGCCGTTCCTGATGCCGGTCGAGGACGTCTTCTCGATCACCGGACGCGGCACCGTCGCAACCGGACGCGTCGAGCAGGGCATCGTCAAAACCGGCGACACGGTCGAAATCGTCGGCGTGCACGAGACGACCTCGACGGTCGTGACCGGCGTCGAGATGTTCCGCAAGATCCTCGACGAGGGTCGCGCAGGTGACAACGTCGGCTGCCTGCTGCGTGGCACCAAGCGCGAGGAGATCGAGCGCGGTCAGGTCCTCTGCAAGCCCAAATCGATCACCCCTCACACAAAGTTCAAGTCCGAGGTCTACGTGCTCAAGAAGGAGGAGGGCGGTCGCCACACTCCGTTCTTCACGGGCTACAGGCCTCAGTTCTACTTCCGTACGACCGACGTCACCGGCGTGGCAAAGCTGCCCGAGGGCGTCGAGATGGTCATGCCCGGAGACAACGTCCAAATGGAGATCGAACTGATCCAGCCGATCGCCATGGACCAGGGACTGCGATTCGCCATCAGGGAGGGCGGTCGCACCGTGGGCTCCGGAGTGGTCAGCGAAATCAGCGAGTAGTACCCGCGCGCCGGCCCCGAACACAAGGAGCCGACGCACAAAATTGGCAGTCAGATACGACTAACGACCCCGCCGCAGAGGCTCGGCGGCGAGGGGTGGGCCTGAAGCGAGGCCCGCCTTCTCTCGCCGCCCGGGGAGGGGCCACGGCGGGGTCCGCGCCGCCGGCGCGAGACGCGCGAGCGCAGACGATTCACGAACTCAAGCCACCACAAGCAAGACGAAAACGAACGCGAGACGAGCTCAGAGAGCTTCAATGGCAGCCGCCAACCAAAACAAGATCCGCATCAGGCTCAAGGCCTACGACACCTCCGCCATCGAGTCGGCGGCGAGGGAGATCGTCGAGACCGCCACGCGCACCGGCGCGACGGTCTCAGGCCCCGTGCCCCTGCCCACCGAGAAGAACGTCTACTGCGTCATCCGCTCGCCCTTCAAGGACAAGGACTCGCGTGAGCATTTCGAGATCCGCACGCACAAGCGCCTGATCGACATTCACCAGCCGACGCCGAAGACGGTCGACTCGCTGCAGCGCCTGGACCATCTCCCGGCGGGCGTCGACATCGAGATCCGCCTGGCCACCTGATCGCGCGATCCCGTCAGCCCACGCCCGCCACGAACAGAGATCCACGCCTTCACCATGTCCGCCATCCTCGCCAAGAAGCTCGGCATGACCCAGGTCTTTCAAGACGACGGCAGCGTCGCGCGCGTGACGGTTCTGCAGGCGGGCCCCTGTCCGGTCACCGCGATCCGCACGTCCGAGCGCGACGGCTACGACGCCGTCCAGCTGGCGTTCGCACAGGCCAGGGAGAAGCACCTCTCGAAAGCCGAGCTCGGGCACCTGAAGAAGGCCGACGCACCGCCGTTGAGCCGCGTCGTCGAGTTCCGCGGCGAGGCCGGCGAGCTCGTGCTCGGCGAGAAGGTGACGGTCGAGTCCTTCGCGGTCGGGGCCCGCGTGAAGATCTCGGGCACGTCCAAGGGCAAGGGCTTTCAGGGGACGGTAAAGCGCCATAACTTCGCGATGGGGCCGACGTCGCACGGTTCGCACAACGTTCGCGCGCCGGGATCGATCGGGGCGTCGGCGACGCCCTCGCGAGTGATGAAGGGCATCCGCGGCCCAGGGCAGATGGGCAACCGCCGGGCCACGCAGAAGGGCCTCGAGGTGGTCGCCGTCGACGCCAAGGAGAACCTGCTGCTCGTGCGTGGCTCCGTGCCGGGGCCGACCGGGGCGATCGTGGAGGTTCGCAGCGATGCCTGACGCACCGCTACTCGCCGCCAGCGGCGCGACCACGACCGCGTCCTCGCCGAAGAGGGTCAGCCTCGACGACACCGCCTTTGGGGCCCGCTTCAAGGGTCCCCTCGTGCACCAGAGCGTGCGGGCCGAGCAGGCTGCCCGCAGGCGAGGAACCGCGGCGACGAAAACGCGTGGACTGGTCTCTGGCGGCGGCGCCAAGCCATGGCGCCAGAAGGGAACGGGCCGCGCCCGTGCGGGCTCGAACCGCTCGCCGATCTGGACGGGCGGAGGCATCGCGTTCGGCCCGCACCCCCGCTCCTACACCTTCAAGGTCAACCGCAAGGAGCAGCGTGCGGCGCTGCGCAGCGCGCTTTCGCTTCACGCCGAGCGTGCGTCGATCGCGATCGTCGACACCTCGGCGTTCACGACGCCGAAGACGCGTCAGGCGCTTGAGCTGCTCGAAGATTGGGGCCAGCCGAGGCCGACGCTCGTCGTCCTCTCCGACATCGAGTCCCCGGCAGCACTCTCCTTCCGCAACCTCGCACGGGTGGCGGTGCTCACCGTCGAGGACGTGGGCGTCACCGACCTGCTCGGTGCGGCGTCGCTCGTGGTCGCCGAGCCAGCGCTCGCAGCGCTCACGGCGCGCGCCGCAAGCGCGGCTCCCGCGGAGGCCAAGGCCTGATGGAGCCCTCCCAGATCCTGATCCGTCCGGTCGTCTCCGAGAAGAGCTACGTGCTCTCTGCGGCTAACCGCTACACCTTCCGCGTCCATGGGGACGCGCACAAGACGCAGATCCGCCAGGCGGTCGAGGAGCTGTTCGATGTGCACGTCGTGGACGTCAGGACGCTGAGCGTGAAGTCCAAGCCCAAGCGCCGCGGGACGACGCGAGGACGGACTCGGAAGTGGAAGAAGGCCATCGTGCAGGTGCGCGAGGGCGAGACGATCCCGATCTTCCAGGGCCTCGCGGCCCTCGAGGCGTGAGAACTAGAGCATGCCGATTCGCAAGCCCAAGCCCACGAGCCCCGGAATGCGGTTCGTCTCATACCCCGACTTCGCCGAGGTCACGAGGTCCGAGCCCGAGAAGCGACTCGTCGAAGGCCTGACAAAGAGCGGCGGGCGCAACCGCCACGGACGCAAGACCGCCCGCCACCGCGGCGGCGGCGCGAAGCGCTCCTACCGGCGGATCGACTTCAAGCGGCGCAAGGACGGCGTCGACGCGCGCGTGGCGGCGATCGAGTACGACCCCAATCGCTCGGCCTACATCGCGCTGCTGCACTACGGCGACGGCGAGAAGCGATACATCCTCGCCCCGCAGCGGCTCAATGTCGGAATGACTGTCGCCTCCGGCGCGGGCGCCGACATCGCCGTGGGCAACTGCATGGAGCTGGCCCGCATGCCAGTGGGCACCGTCGTCCACAATGTCGAGCTGCAGCCTGGCCGGGGTGGCCAGCTGGCCCGCTCGGCCGGCGCATCGGTCCAGCTGATGGCCAAGGACGGCGATCTGGCAACGTTGCGACTGCCCTCCGGCGAGATGCGGATGGTGCGCGCGGAGTGCCGCGCCACAGTGGGCGTGATCGGCAACGCTGACCACCAGAACGTGAAGGTCGGCAAGGCCGGGCGCAAGCGCCACATGGGCGTGCGCCCGCAGACGCGCGGCACCGCGATGAACCCGGTCGACCATCCGCACGGCGGCGGCGAGGGCTCTACGACGGCGGGACGCCACCCGGTCACGCCGTGGGGCGTGCCCACCCTCGGCTACCGCACGCGCAAAAAGCATAAGTCGTCCGACCGCTACATCGTGCGCGGACGCAGACGCGGGAAGGGCAAGCAGCGATGAGCCGCTCGAGCAAGAAGGGCCCGTGGGTCGAAGAGCGCCTGATCGCGCGCATCGAAGCCCTCAACGCGGCGAACAACAAAAAAATGCTGAGGACTTGGTCGCGCGCCTCGACGATCTTCCCGCAGATGGTGGGCCACACGATCGCGGTGCACGACGGCAAGAGGCACGTCCCGGTTTACGTCAGCGAGTCGATGGTCGGCCACAAGCTCGGCGAGTTCGCGCCCACGAGGGTCTTCCGCGGACACGCCGGTTCGGGGAAAGTGCGATGAGCGCCGAGGACGAGACCACCGCGCCGGAGCCGCAGGACGTCCCCGGCGAGGCGCCGGCGGAGGAGCCGCGGGCCCCGAAACGGGCCGCCGCGAAAGCCAGCGAGGGCGGGGAGAAGAAACCTGCCTTGCGCAGGAAACCGTCGGCTCGCAAAAAAGCGGCCACCGAGAAGCAAGCTGCCGAGAAAGAGGCGGCGACCGAGGAACAGCCGGCCGCGGAGAAACAGCCGGCGCCCGAGAAACAGCCGGTCGCAGAGAAACAGCCGGCCGCGGAGAAACCGCTCGCCGAGGAGAAACAGCCGGCCGCGGAGAAACAGCCGGCGGAGAGCTCTGAGGAGAAGAAGCCCGACGCCGGAGAAACCGCTCGGCGGAAAAAAGCGCCGGTCGCGAAACCCGACGCCGATGAGCGCCTCGCCGGCCGCCTGGCGAGGAGACGGACGGGTGCCGCGCCTGCCCCTCGCCGGAAAGTGGTGAGGGCCCACGCGCGCTACGTGCGCACCTCTGCTCGGAAGGCCCGCATGGTGTGCGGGCACCTGCGCGGCAAGTCCGTGCAGGAGGCACGCGCTATCCTCGCCTTCACCCCTCGTGAGGTGGCGCGCGACTGGAGCAAGCTGCTCGAGTCGGCCGTGGCAAACGCCGAGAGCAACCATGAGCTGCTCGAGGACGATCTCATCGTCCGGGAGGCATATGCCGACGAGGGACCGACGATCAAGCGCTTCAGGCCCCGCGCGATGGGACGCGCAACGCCGATTCGCAAGCGCACGAGCCACCTCACGATCACACTCACCCCGAGCGCCGAGCCCGGGACAACCTCGAGACGCGGCTGAGAGACGAAGAAATGGGACAGAAGGTTCATCCAGAGGCTATGCGCGTGGGTTACATCCACGACTGGAAGTCGAACTGGTTCAGCGAGAAACACTTCTCCGAGTACCTGGCCGAGGACATACACGTGCGGGAGCACATCACCAACAAGCTCGCCCATGCCGGCCTCTCGGACATCACGATCCGCAAGGACGCGAACGAACTCGAGGTCAACATCCACACGGCCCGGCCGGGCATCGTGATCGGCAAGTCCGGCAGCGAAGTCGACGCCCTTCGCCGCGACCTGCATCAGATGACGAAAAAGCAGATCAAGGTGAACATCCTCGAGATCAAGCGTCCGGAGCTCGATGCCAAGCTGGTAGCGCAGTCGATCGCCGAGCAGCTGCAGAACCGGGTCGCATTCCGCCGCGCGATGAAGCGCGCGCTGACGAGCGCGATGCGCTCGGGCGCGAAGGGCGTGAAGGTCCAGGTCGCCGGCCGCCTGGGCGGGGCAGAGATGGCCCGCACCGAAAGCTACTCCGACGGCCGCGTGCCGCTGCACACGATGCGCGCGGACATCGACTACGGCTTCTACGAGTCGCGCACCACCTTCGGCCGCATCGGCGTCAAGTGCTGGGTCAATAAGGGCGAGATCATGCCCGAGGGCTACACCGGCACCGACCTCACCGACATGACCGCGCCGGCGCAACAGAGCTCTGACCGCGATGGCCGGGGCGGTCGCGAGGGGCGCGACGGCCGCGGGCGCGGGCGGGGCAACGGCGGACCTGGCGGCGGCGGTCGTGGAGCTGGCGGCGGTGGACGCGGCCGCGGACCCGGCGGACCTGGCGGCGGACCTCGCGGCCCGGGCGGCGGTGGACGCGGGCCCGGTGGCGGCGGTGGACGCGGGCCTCGCTCCGGCGGCGGTCCCGGCGGAGGTGGTCGCTGATGCTCTCGCCCAAGCGCGTGAAGCACCGCAAGCAGCACCGCGGACGCCGGCGCGGCAACTCGCGCGGACAGCTCCACGTCCAGTTCGGCGAGTACGGGCTCAAGGCGCTCGAGGGCGGCTGGCTGACCAACCGCCAGATCGAGGCGGCCCGGATCGCGATGACGCGCAAGATCAAGCGTGGCGGCAAGGTGTGGATCAACGTCTTCCCCGACAAGCCGGTGACGAAGAAGCCGGCCGAGACGCGGATGGGCTCGGGCAAGGGCTCACCCGAGGGCTGGGTCGCCGTGGTCAAGCCTGGACGTGTGATGTTCGAGCTCGCCGGCGTCCCCGAGCCGCTGGCTCGCGACGCGATCCGCCTCGCGGCTCACAAGCTCCCCGTGAAGTCGAAGTTCGTACTGCGTGAGGACTGATGAGCACGATGAAGGCCAAGGAGCTTCGAGACATGGAGAACGGCGAGCTCGCCAAACAATTGGCGGAGCTGCGCAAAGAGGTGCTCGGCCTCCGGTTCTCCCACGCGACCGGCGAGCTCGACGACACGGCAGGCTTACGTCGGGCCAGAAGCGACCTGGCCCGCGCCTTGACCATTGTCCGTGAGCGAGAGCTCACGGCCGAGTTCCGCGACGAACATGGAGCTAGAACGGACCCGAATGGCTGAGAAGAAGGACAAACAGGGGGCCGAGGAGCCCGAGAGCGCCGCAGCCGCGGCGCAGCCTCCCGAGGCGGACGCGGGCACCTCGGCGGACTCTCCTGAGCCCGCCGCCACCGACGCTGCTCCGCAGGCGCCCGCGCAGGTTGCGCCCGAGCCAGAGCCGGCCCCTGACGCGCAGGCCGCGCCTGCGGCCGAGCCGGAGCCTGGGACAGAGCCCGAGCCGGCGGCCGAGGCAGAGCCCGATGGTGAGGCAGAGCCCGCGTCGGCGCCCGAGGCCGATGGCGAGGGCGAGGCAGAGCCCGCCGCACAGGACGCGCGTACGCCGGCTCCGGCGCCCGCCGAGCAGCTTGCTCCCAAGGAGCGCCGCCGCCAGGCGCGCTCTCGCCACGGCGGCGATGCACGGCCGCCGCGCTCGCCCGAGGAGCGCCACGCTGAGCGTCAGGCCGAGCGTGCCCGCAAGGCGTCGCGTCGCCGCGCGCGGCGGCTGGCGGAACGAGCCAAGGCAGCCGAGCGACGGGCCGCTGCTCCCGCCCCTGACCAACTGGCGCCCGTTCACGCTCCCGTCGAAGGCAAGCGCAGGGAGCGGACCGGTGTCGTGGTCTCGGACAAGGCCGAGAAGACGATCACGGTGCGTATCGATGTCGCCCGCCGTCACCGCCGCTACGAAAAGATCGTGCGCAGCTCGAGCACGCTGCACGCGCACGACGAGAACAACGAGGCTCATGAGGGCGATGTCGTACGGGTCATCGAGAGCAGGCCGCTATCGCGCATGAAGCGCTGGGCGCTCGTCGACGTGCTGGAGCGGGCGCGATGATCCAGAACGAGACGCGGCTGCGCGTGGCCGACAACTCCGGCGCTCGAGAGATCCTGTGCATCCGCGTGAAGGGCGGCTCGCGACGCAGGTACGCGTTCGTGGGGGACGTGATCACCGCCACCGTCAAGCAGGCCAACCCGCAGGGGACCGTGAAAAAGGGCGAGGTCGTCACGGCGGTCGTCGTGCGCACGAAGAAGCCGATCGGGCGCGATGACGGGACCTACATATCTTTCGACGAGAACGCCGCCGTGATCATCGACGACCAGAACAACCCGCGCGGGACGCGCGTGTTCGGGCCCGTAGCCCGTGAACTGCGCGAGCGCAACTTCATGAAGATCGTCTCGCTCGCGCCCGAGGTGCTGTGATGGCTCGCGCAACGCAGAGCGGCAAGCGCCGTAACCTGAAGATCCACTCGGGAGACCACGTCCGCGTGAGGGCCGGCAAGGACCGTGGGAAGAGTGGCCGCGTGCTGCGTGTGGAGCCCAAGAAGGAGCGCGTCTACGTCGAGGGCTTGAACATGGTCAAGCGCCACGTGCGCCCCAAACAGGTGGCCGGCGCGCACACGGAGGCGGCTCTCGGCGGGGTGATCGAGCGCGAGGGTCCGATTCACATCTCAAACGTGATGATGCTCGACGCTAAAGGCAAGCCCACCCGGATCGGCATCGAACGCGAGGCCGGCCGGCGTGTTCGGGTCGCCAAGAGCTCGGGCTCGAGGCTGGATTGATCTGATGGCGACAATAACCGACATTGCCCCGCCGGCCCGGCTGAAGACGCGGTACCTCGAGGAGATCCGCCCACAGCTGATCAGCCGCTTCGGCTACTCCTCGGTGATGCAGGCGCCGAGGCTCGAGAAGATCACCCTGAACATGGGCGTCGGCGAGGCCAAGCAGGACTCGAAAGCACTCAAAGCCGCCGTAGATCAGCTGGCGACGATCGCCGGCCAGCAGCCAAGCGTGCGCCGCGCGCGCAAGTCGATTGCCGCCTTCAAACTGCGTGAGGGCATGCCTGTGGGCGTGGCGGTGACGTTGCGAGGCGAGCGCGGCTACGAGTTCCTCGATCGCCTCGTCTCGATCGCGATTCCGCGGATCCGCGACTTCCGTGGGCTGAACCCCCGCTCCTTCGACGGCCGAGGCAACTACTCGATGGGCGTCAAAGAGCAGGTCATCTTCCCTGAGGTCGACTACGACGCGATCGATCAGGTGCGCGGGCTCGACATCACGATCACCACGACCGCCGCCACCGACGCCGAGGCGTTCGCCCTGCTCTACGCCTTCGGCATGCCCTTCGCCACCCAGGGTCGCCCGAAAGGCTTCAACGAGGCGGCCGGCGTGGAGGCGAACGGCGCGCCCGAGGACGAATCATCCGCGCCTGAAAGCGACGCCAAGCTCGCCGAGGCCTCGTCGCTGGCAGATGTCGCTGAGGACGCCGAGCCCGAGGCGGCAGCGCCGCAGGCGGACGTGACCGAGGATGTCGAGCCCGAGGAGGCTGCGCCGCAGGCGGATGTGACCGAGGATGTCGAGCCCGAGGACGCAGCGCCGCAGGCGGACGTGACCGAGGACGCCGAACCCGGCGTGTCGCCCGAGGCGGACGCCGCCACTGAGCAACCCAACGTCGAGTTCGCCGACGCGTCCGCCGAGGAGGCCGAGCCCGCCGCCCAGGCGGGCGTCGCGGAGGAGCGTCCGCTCGAGGCGGGCGCAGATCAAGCCGAGGCCGCCGCCGAGGCGCCAGATCCCGAGCAGGTAGCCAAAGCCGAGAAAGAGAGCAGTGACTGATGGCCAAGACATCGCTTCGCGTCAAGCAGATGCGTACCCCTAGGTTCAAAACCCGTGCATATACTCGTTGCAACCGCTGTGGGCGCCCGCGTGCGGTTTATCGGAAGTTCGGGATCTGCCGGATCTGCCTGCGCGACCTCGCGCACAACGGCCAGATTCCCGGAATGACGAAGTCCTCCTGGTAGAGGCGCAGCCGTCGGGCGACACCGACAACTCACCGCACTTTCACAAAAAAATTAACGAACAGGAACAGCAGCAACCAGTCAAATGTCGATGACCGATCCCATAGCCGACTTCCTCACGAGGGTGCGCAACGCGATCCGCGCAGCTCATGAGACCGTCGAGATCCCGGCATCCAAGCTCAAGGGCGAGCTCGCTCGGATCCTGGCCGAGCAGGGATACATCGACTCGTGGTCGGTGTTGCCCGCGCCCGACGGGAGCGCCGGAACGCTGATTCAGATTCGTCTCAAGTACACCGAGGACAGGCGCTCGGCGATCTCCGGCCTGCGCCGCGTCTCGCGGCCGGGCCAGCGGACATACGTCGACGCCAAGCACATACCGAAGGTGCTTGGAGGCATGGGCACCTCGATCGTATCGACCTCGCATGGCGTGATGACGGGTCACGACGCGCGCGCCGCGGGCTTCGGCGGCGAGGTCCTGGCTCAGGTTTGGTGAGGCTCGCCCATGTCGCGAATCGGTAGACAGCCCATCCCAGTTCCCTCCGGCGTGACCGTAGCGATCGAGCCCGAGTCCGTCAGGGTAAACGGCCCCAAAGGCGAACTCAGCGAGCGCATACCCAGAGACATCGACGTCAAGCAGGCGGGTGAGGAGCTGCTCGTGACACGGCCAACCGATCGTGGTGAACACCGCGCCCTGCACGGTCTCACGCGCACGCTGGTAGCGAACATGGTCGAGGGCGTGACCGCGGGATATGAGAAGCGCCTCGAGATCCAGGGAGTCGGCTACCGCGCGCAGCTGAAGGGAAAGAACCTGGAGCTGGCCGTGGGCTACTCGCATCCCGTCCCGATCCCCGCGCCCGAGGGGATCGAATTCGAGGTGCCCCAGCCCACGCGCATCGTCGTAAAGGGGATCTCGAAGCAGCTCGTCGGCGAGACGGCGGCGATCATCCGCAAGCAGCGTCCGCCCGAGCCATACAAGGGCAAGGGCATCCGCTACGAAGGCGAGCACGTGCAGCGAAAGGTGGGCAAGCGCGCATGACGGTGATGACCAGGGGCGAGCGCAGGCTTAAGAGACGCCGCCGGGTGCGCGCGAAGATCTCGGGTACAGCGAGCCGTCCGCGCATCTCGGTCTTCCGCTCCAACCAGGGGATCTCCGCGCAGCTGATCGACGACGTATCCGGAAGCACGCTGGCGGCCGTGAACTGGTTCGAGCCCGAGCTGCGCTCGCTGGCCAAATCCGAGCGGGCGAGGCGTTCCGGCGAGGCGCTCGCCGAGCGCGCGCGGGCCGCCGGCGTCTCCGAGGCCGTCTTCGACCGTGGCGGCTACCGCTATCACGGCCACATCCGGGCCTTCGCCGAAGCGATCCGCGAGGCGGGCATCGCCGTCTAGGCTTCCAGGGCGCTCCCTGCCGCTACCCTCTCCCTGCTCATGTCCATATCCCCAGATCGCTCAGTCAACCCGGCAGGCCTCGACCTGCAGGAGCGCGTGGTCGAGATCAACCGCGTGGCCAAGGTCGTCAAGGGCGGCCGGCGCTTCTCGTTCACCGCACTCGTCGTGGTCGGCGACGAACGCGAGGTCGTGGGGGTCGGCTACGGAAAGGCCAATGAGGTCCCGCTGGCGATCCAGAAGGGCGTCGAGCGAGCGAAGAAGGACCTCTTCCGCGTCCCCCGGCACGGCAGCACGATCACCCACCAGACGACGGGGATCTTCGGCTCCGGACGGGTGTTGCTGAAGCCGGCGTCGCCGGGCACCGGCGTGATCGCCGGCGGCGGCGTCCGCGCGGTGCTCGAGCTCGCCGGGATCCACGACATCCTTTCCAAGAGTCTCGGTACGCAGAACCCGATCAACCTCGTGAAGGCCACCGTCGCCGGCCTGCGCGGGTTGCGCACCCCCGAGGAGGTCGGACGCCTGCGCGGGCTCTCGATCGACCGGGTCCTCGGTCTCGGTGGCGAGAAGTCGCCCGGCGTGGCCGACGGATCGGTCTTGGCGCCCGAGCCGGCTGGCGAACCAGAGGCCGCGGCTGCACCCGCCGCCGAGGAGGCACCGGCCTGATGGCCTCGGTCAGCGTCACGCAGCGCCGCTCGAAGAACGGCGCAAACCAGAAGCAGATCGACACTCTGCGCTCGCTCGGCCTGCGCCGGATCGGCCATACGGTGCAGGTCAAGGACACAGAGCAGGCGCGCGGGATGCTGCACGCCGTACGCCACCTGGTCGAGGTCGAGGAGCGCACGTGAGCCCGCAGCGCCAGACGCAGCCGGAGCGGGTCGGCCTGCACAGCCTGGCCCCCGCTCCCGGCAGTCGCAGAGCGCGCAAGCGCGTCGGTCGAGGGGAAGGCTCGGGCACCGGCAAGACCGCGGGCAGGGGCCAGAAGGGCGCGGGCGCGCGTTCGGGCGCCAAGAGCAGGCCCAACTTCGAGGGCGGTCAGATGCCGATCCACATGCGCATGCGAAAGCTGCGCGGACCCCACATGAAGAAGTCGATGCCCTTCGAGCCCTTCCGCACGCACACCCAGCCCGTGAACATCGCCGACCTCGAGAGCCGCTTCGATGCGGGCGCCGACGTCACGATCGAGCTGATGAAGGCCAACGGCCTCGGCACCCGCAAGGACGTGCCCGTCAAGGTCCTCGCCAAGGGCGAGCTCAGCAAGGCGCTCACGGTCCACGCCCACGCGTTCAGCGCGAGCGCGCGTGAGCGCATCGAGGGCGCCGGCGGCAGCTGCAAGATCGTCGACGGCTGACGAGGAACGGGCGCCGTGCAACCGGCGGCGTTGGACGGCGCATCCACTAGAATCGGCCGTTCCGCGGGCAGCTGAGCACCTCCCTTACCTGCTGCGCGCGCTGAAAGCCCATGCTCGCCACGATCCTGAACGCCTTCCAGGTTGCGGACATCCGCAAGAAGATCGCCTTCACGGCGGCGATGCTCCTGATCTACCGCCTCGGCTCGCACATCCCCGTGCCCGGCGTCAACCTGTCCGCGGTCAACAACATCCAGAAGCAGTTCGGCGGCTCGAACATCCTCGGTCTCCTGAACCTCTTCTCGGGCGGCGGACTCTCGCGCATCGCGATCTTCGCGCTCGGGATCATGCCCTACATAACGTCATCGATCATCCTGCAGCTGCTGCAGGTCGCCGTGCCCTCCCTGGAGAAGCTCTCCAAGGAAGGCGAGGTGGGGCAGGCGCGCATCACCCAGTACACGCGTTACCTGACCGTGGGCCTCGCCTTTGCCCAGTCGATCGGCTACGTGTTCCTGTTCCACACTCTGCAGGCGAAAGCCGGCGAATCAGTCGTCACGCACTTCGACGCGCCGCACATCTTCCTGATCGTCGTCTGCCTGACGGCCGGCTGCGTGCTGCTGATGTGGATCGGCGAGCTGATCACCCAGCGCGGCATCGGCAACGGCATCTCGCTCCTGATCTTCGCCTCGATCGTCGCTCGCCTGCCGGGCGGCATCCAGACCTGGTGGACGTCCAACGACCAGGTGTTCCGGGTGATGATGCCCTTCCTCGTGCTGGCAGTCGTCGCGGGGATCGTCTTCGTGCAGGAGGGGCAGCGGCGGATCCCCGTGCAGTACGCCAAGCGAATGATCGGAAGGCGGATGACCGAAGGCGGCCAGACCTACCTGCCGCTGCGCGTGAACATGGCGGGGGTGATCCCCGTGATCTTCGCCGCGAGCATCATGGCCTTTGCGCCGACGGTCGGCCAGCTCGTGAAAACCCACTGGGGAACGCAGCTGTCTGACTTCTTCTCGCCCAACAGCTGGCACTACGTCGTCGGAGAGTCGATCTTCATCATCGTCTTCACTTACTTCTACACGGCCGTCACGTTCAACCCGGTCGACCAGGCGGACAACCTGAAGAAGTACGGTGGCTTCATTCCCGGGGTGAGACCGGGCCGCCCGACGGCGGAGTTCCTCGACCGGATCCTCGCTCGCCTGACGTTCCCGGGCGCCCTGTTCCTCGCCGCCGTCGCGGCACTCCCGACGATCCTGATCGCCCGCACGCACCAGAACATCCCGCTCGGGGGAACCTCGATCCTGATCGTCATCGGCGTGGCGCTGGAAACGATGAAGCAGCTCGAGGCGCAGCTGATGATGCGAAGTTACGAGGGCTTCCTGAAGTAGCCGGGTCGCCGGGCGATGGCGGCCGCGGTTGCCCGTTTGCACCACTGGAAACCGCGGCGCGCGAGCGGATAGTCTGCCCGGGAGTTGTCCGACCTGAACCTGATCCTGCTCGGTCCGCCGGGCGCCGGCAAGGGAACGCAGGCCGAGCGCCTGCGAGAGGATTTCGGTCTCCCGCACATCTCGACCGGCGACATCCTCCGCGCCCAGGTCGCCGACGGCACCGAGCTTGGCAAAAAAGCGCAGCGCTACATGGAGGCTGGCGAACTCGTGCCCGACGACATCATCGTGGGCATGATCCGCGATCGGATCAACACCGGCGATGCCCGCGACGGGTTCCTGCTCGACGGCTTCCCACGCAACGTGAGGCAGGCGGACGCGCTCGCTCAAGCGCTCGGCGAGCTCGACCGGCGGCTGACGGCTGCGCTGCTGATCGACGTCCCGGACGATGAGGTCGTGCGCCGCCTGGCGGGGCGGCGCGTGTGCGTCAAGAACCCGAGCCACATCTACCACGTTGAGTTCGACCCGCCCAAGCACGAGGGGGTCTGCGACCAGGATGGCTCCCGCCTGATCCAGCGTGAGGACGACCGGGAGGAGACGATCCGCAAGCGACTCGACGTCTACCACTCCCAGACCGAGCCGCTGATCGGCTACTACGACCGCGCCGGCCTGCTACGCCGCTTCGACGGCCGGCGCAGCGCCGAGGAGGTGCACGACCACCTCAGGGCGGCCGTCGCGACGCTCCGACTTGAGGACCAGCTCTAGATAAGCTCAGCTCGTGATCATCAAGAAGTCACCCGAGGAGATCGAGCGCATGGCGCGTGCCGGCGAGATCCTGGTCGCCACGCTTGAGCTGCTGGAGAGCAAGATCCGGCCGGGCGCGAGCACTGCCGAGCTGGACGAGATCGCCGAGCGCCACATCCGCTCCCGCGGGGGAACACCCACCTTCAAGGGCTACCGTGGCTTCCCCGGTTCGATTTGCGCGTCTCCCAACGCGATGGTCGTGCACGGCATCCCGGGCCCGTACCGGCTCAAGGGCGGCGACATCGTGTCGATCGACGTCGGCGTGACGCTCGACGGCTGGGTCGCCGACGCGGCGCGAACGTTTCCGGTCGGGAAAGTGAGCAGCAAGGCGCGCAACCTGCTCGCCGCCACCGAGGAATCGCTGCATGCCGGGGTCGCGCAATGTCTCGCCGGCAACCGCATCGGCGACGTGTCTTACGCGATTCAGAAGGTCGCCGAGGGAGCAGGCCTGTCGATCGTTCGCTCGCTCGTTGGACACGGGGTGGGACGCAGCATGCACGAGGACCCGCAGGTGCCCAACTACGGCAAACCGGGCAAGGGTCCCCTCCTGGAGGAGGGACTGGTGCTCGCGATCGAGCCGATGACGACCGCCGGCAGCCCGGGCGTACGGGTCGGCGGGGACGGTTGGGCGATCTACTCCGACGACGGCTCGCCGGCCGCCCATTTCGAGTTCACCGTGGCGATCACCGGCGAGGGCCCGAGAGTCCTCACACCGTGGCATCGGGCGCCGCAGGCGCGTGCTGCCGAGCTCGTGGCCGGCGGAGCGGCCAGCTCCGGCTGAGCTCCCCGCTGCGGCTCGCCGCGGCGCCTGCCGGCCGGCCGCGCTCGCCGCGTCCAGGCCAACCTCACGTGGTCCAAGTTGCTACCATGACAAGCCTGCTCGAATGCGAGGATATTGGTCTGCGCGCGAGAGCATATCCACGACCCGGTAGCGGCGGCCGCAACGGCAGCCAGAGCCGCGTCGACGGAACCCAGCCGCCGAAAGGGATCATGAAGGTAAGACCGTCGGTCAAGCCGATGTGCGAGAAATGCAAGATCATCCGCCGCAATGGAGTGGTGCTCGTGATCTGCCAGAACAAGCGCCACAAGCAGCGCCAGGGGTGATCGGCTAGTGGCACGTATCGCGGGGGTCAACCTCCCGCTCAACAAGCGCTCCGAGATCGGCCTGACCTACATCTACGGGATCGGCCGCCCGACCGCGAACAAGGTCCTCAGTGATCTCGGGGTGAGCCCGGACACCTACGTGCGCGACCTTACCGAGGACGAGGTCGCCAAGCTGCGCGACGCGATCGACGAGAACCTGACGGTCGAGGGAGACCTTCGGCGGGAGCGCTCGCAGGACATCAAACGGTTGCAGGAGATCGGCTCCTACCGCGGGCTGCGCCACCGGCGCGGGCTTCCCGTTCGCGGGCAGAAGACGAAGACGAACGCCCGCACGCGCAAGGGACCGAAGCGGATGCAGGTGGCGGGCAAGAAGAAAGCAGGGAAGAAGTAGTGCCGCCCGCGCCCAAACGCGCCCGTGGGCGGCGCAAGCCGAAAAAGAACATCCCCGTCGGGCAGGCTCACATCAAGACCTCGTTCAACAACACGATCGTCTCGCTCACCGACAGCCTGGGCAACGTCATCGCCTGGGAGTCGGCCGGCGGCGCCGGCTTCAAGGGTTCGCGCAAGTCGACCCCCTTCGCCGCCCAGGTGACAGCCGACGCGGCGGCTCGCAAGGGCCTCGAGCAGGGGCTGCAGAAGGTGGAGGTCTACGTCAAGGGCCCGGGTTCGGGCCGCGAGACGGCGATCCGCTCGCTGCAGGCGGCTGGTCTCGAGGTCACGGGCGTCAAGGACGTCACCCCGCAGGCTCACAACGGCTGCCGTCCACGCAAGCGGCGGAGGGTCTAGCGATGGCGCGTGAAACCGGTCCGCAGTGCAAGCAGTGCCGCCGCGAGGGTCAGAAGCTGTTTCTCAAGGGCGAGCGCTGCCTAACCGACAAGTGCGGCGTCGAGCGCCGCTCCTACCCGCCGGGCGAGCACGGACGCGGGCGCATGAAACAGAGCGAGTACCGCGTGCAGCTGCGCGAGAAGCAGAAGGCGCGCCGCTACTACGGCGTGCTGGAGCGCCAGTTCCACGGCTACTACGAAAAGGCCTCGCGGCAGCCCGGGATCACGGGCGAGAACCTGCTCGCGCTGCTGGAGTGCCGGCTGGACAACGTGTTAGTGCGCCTCGGCTTCGCCGCTTCGCGCCGGCAGGCGCGCCAGCTGATCGGCCACGGACACTGGACCGTGAACGGGCGCCGGGTCGACATCCCGAGCTATCAGGTGCGGCCCGGCGACGTGATCGCCATCAAGGCGGAGACGCCGGCGACACAGGTGGTCAGGGACGCCACCGAGCTCACCGGACAGATCCCAGCGTGGCTGCAGGCAGATCACGAGTCCCTCACGGCCAAGGTGCTGCGCAAGCCGGAGCGGCGCGAGGTGGCCGCGCCAGTGCAGGAGCAGCTCATCGTCGAGCTGTACTCGAAGTAGCAGGCAATTTTTCCCGTCGCTGCCCGAATGGCGGCGACACCCGGAGCCGGTGTCGGAAGCGACGCCGGTGCGACACCAAAACGACGTTAGGACTCTGATGCTCGACTTCCAAATCCCCCGGATCACAAGCGAGTCCGTGGAGCAGAACCGTGGCACGTTCACGATTGAGCCGCTCGACCGCGGCTTCGGCTACACGTTCGGCAACTCGCTGCGGCGTGTTTTGCTTTCCTCTCTCGCCGGCGCCGCCGTGACAAGCGTGCGCATCGAGGGGGTGGCGCACGAGTTCTCGACGATCGCGGGCGTGAAGGAGGATGTGACCGACATCGTCCTGAACCTGAAGGGCGTCGTCTGCCGCATGCACTCCGACGCCAGCGAGGTCGAGGCTCCGCTGGTGGTGACGGGTCCCGGCGAGATCACCGCCAAGGACATCGACCTGCCGGCGGGGGTCGAGATCCTCAACCCCGAACTGCACATCGCCACGCTCGAGAAGAAAACAAAGCTCGAGCTCTACATGACGATCGGCCGCGGCCGCGGCTACCGTCCCGCCGAGGAGAACAAGTCCGCCGACCAGCCGATCGGGGTGATCCCGATCGACTCGATCTTCTCGCCCGTGCGACGGGTCGCCTACGCCGTCGAGCAGGCGCGCGTCGGTCAGAAGACGGACTTCGACAAGCTGACCCTCGACATCGAGACGGACGGCTCGATCGATCCTCAGGCGGCGCTGCGCGAGGCGGCCGAGCTGTTGATCTCCCAGCTGGCGATCTTCACCGACGCGGACCGCGTCGTCGAGCGGCGCGACACGGGCGGCGCGGTGCTCGAGCCGGGGCTGACGGGCGCCGGAGCGGTCGGGGCGCCGTCGCGGCCGCCGAACGCGATGGAC
>DATMQG010000032.1:0-5862 GCA_035566835.1 Solirubrobacteraceae bacterium | reverse complement strand
CAGACGCGCCTGCTGCCGGCCAGAAGCCTCTGCCGGCGTCGTCGATCCCGTTCGGTTTCACGACGTTCCCGGGCGAGATCTGGCGGACGCCGCGCAGCTGGGTCGAGGCGTCGTACCCGAACGTCGTCTACTTCAACGAGGTCGACAAGGGTGGCCACTTCGCCGCGTGGGAGGAGCCCGAGCTCTTCAGCAAGGAGATGCGCGCGGCGTTCAAGTCGCTGCGCTGAGTCTCGGGACGGGAACAATCACGTCCGAGACAACCAGCGCCGACTACCGCACCAAGCAGGCGTGGTGGCGTCGCGGGCGCCGGCCTCCCTGTAGTCGCCGGCTCCGCTCGAGCGACGCGATAGAAAGACGGCATGCCCACGAAGCAGATCCGGGTGGCTGCGCTCGCCAGCACGCCGATCAAGGGCCTTCGCCTGACCGCGAGGCCGCAAGTGCTGCTCGAGCGGGGTGGCGTGCGCTTCGACCGCTCGTTCTTCCTCGTGGACAAGCGCGGACGGATGGTCAACGGCAAGCACCTCGCAGCGCTCAGCTCGGTCACGGCCGAGATCGACGATGGCGGGCGGCAGCTCACGCTGACGTTCCCCGCAGGTGAGGTCCTCAGCGGGCCGATCGAGCGCGGGCGGGCGCTCGAGGCCAGGTTCTTCTCGCGGTCGCGTCACGCGCGGCTGCTGCTCGGTCCGTTCTCCGCGGCGCTGTCCGAGCATGCCGGGCAGTCGCTGCGGCTGCTCGCGCCCGCCGACGGGTGCTCAGCGATCGATCGCGGCCCGCTGGGGGCCGTGAGCATGATCTCGCGCGCGTCGCTCGCCTCGCTCGCCCAGGCGGCAGGAGAGCGCGAGATCGACGCCCGTCGCTTTCGCATGTCGATCGAGCTGGCCGGAGCCGATCCGCACGAGGAGGATCGCTGGGTCGGCCGCGAGCTGATGATCGGCGAGGCAAGGATCCTGCTCCACGGTCACGTCGGACGCTGCATCGTGACGAGCAGGCACCCGGAGACCGGCGAGGTCGACCTGCCGACCCTCGAGCTGCTGAGGGTCTATCGGGACGGCGCTCCCACGACCGAGCCGCTCGCCTTCGGCGTCTACGGTGCGGTGCTTCGCGAGGGCATCGTGCGAGTCGGCGATGCGGTCGAGCTCGTCAACGACTGATCGGCCCGCTCAAGCGTCCTCGATCACGACACGCACCGTACGGAGCAGGCGGTCGCTCGCACCGCGCACGCTCCCGCCCAGTTCGAGCGTTCGCTGCACGTAGGCGATCGTCTCGCCCGACAGACGCTCGCCCGGCAGCACGTTGGGTATGCCCGGAGGGTATGTCGCCAGCGACTCCGCCGCGATCCGTCCCGCCGCGAGCGAGGCGGGCACGACCTCCTGCGCCCCCAGATAGGCTTCCCGCGGAGTCATCGCCAGCTCCCCCCAGGGCGGAGGGGCCGCGAAGCTCGTGCGGCCGCCAGCCGGGTCGAGCCCGACGCGCTCGGAGGCCGTCCTCAGCGCGCTCACGAGCCGCGAGGCCTCCGGCAGGCCGCGCTCGCCCATGCCGAAGACCGCGACCAGCACATTCTGTCCGTACAGCTCCAGGTTGATGTCGTCGATCTCGCGCAGCATCGGCGCGAGCTCGTAGCCGCTTGCGGCCACGCCGCGCACGTCGATCGCCAGCCGCAGGGGGTCATACGCGAACACGCCCGCCCGCCCGATGAGCCGCTCGTCGAGCACGTCGAGGCCCGCGATCGCACGGATCTCATCGCGCGCCCGCGAGAGCGCCGCCATCGTGTCGTTGAGCAGTTCGCGCCCGTGCACAGCCGCGTGACGGCGCGCCGCGTCGAGCGAGCCGCCGAGCAGCGAGCTCGGGCTCGTCGACTCGGTGAGCGTCACTGCGCGGTCGACCTCGTCCTCGCCGACCAGGTCCTCGGCGCCATGCCCTAGATGGAGCATCGCCGACTGGGTGAGGCTCCCCACGATCTTGTGCGTGCTCGATATCACCAGGTCGGCGCCCGCGGCCAGCGCGTGCTCCGGGAGCTCCTCGTGGAAGGCAAGATGCGCTCCCCAGGCCTCGTCCACGAGCAGCGGCACGCCGGCGGCGTGAGCCACAGCCGCAAGCGAGGCGACGTCCGCGACCGCACCGAAGTAGGTCGGCGAGACTACCCACGCGCCCACTGCGCCCGGCGTGGCGGCGAGCGCGCGCTCGAGCGTCTCCGCCGTCAGGCAGTGTGCGATGCCCAGCTCGGGATCGGTCTCCGGCGCGGCGAACGTCGGCCGCAGCCCCGAGAGAATCAACGCGTCGATCGTGCTCGAATGCGCGTTGCGCTGAACCACGACCTCGCCCCCCCGGTGCGCGAGCGCGAGCCCCGCAGCGATGTTGCCCTGTGAGGCGCCGTTGATCAGAAACCACGCCCGCCGCGCGCCCCACGCCTCGGCGGCGAGCTGCTGGGCCGCTTCGAACGGCGTCGGCTCGACGCCCACGTCGATGCCGTGGGTCAACGCCGGAATGTCGAGGCGCAGCGCCCGCTCCCCGATCGCCTCGAGCAGCCCGGGATCGGCGCCCGGGCCTCCCTTGTGCCCTGGCACGTGCAGTCGCGCGGGCTCGCGCGCGGCATATTCACGCAGCGCCTGCAGGTAGGGGGTTTCTCGCTGGCTGGCCATCCTCGGCTGCAGGCTAAGGGCTCAGCCGCCGCAGGGCAGGCTTGGCGCCGCCACGTCGCAGCAGCGGGCGCTCAGCCCGCCGCCGGGTCCGCCAACGGCAGGCCCTCGGGAGCGAGGAGCGTCCGCAGGCCGGCGTCCGTCCACAGAACCTGCTCGCGTCCCGGCCCGACGCCCACGAGCGCCACGGGGGCACCGACGCCCTCGGAGACGAACTCCAGGTATTCGCGCGCTGCCTCGGGCAGATCGGAGATCGTGCGGCACTCCCCGAGATCCTCCTCCCACCCACGCAGCTCGGTCAGCTCGGCCTCCGCGTGATGCAGCACCGTCTGGTGATAGGGGAAGTCCTCGAACACCGGTCCTTCCGCGCCGCGATAGCTCGTGCACACCTGGATTCGATCGAGTCCCGAGAGGACGTCGAGCTTCGTGATCACGAGCGCGGTCATCGTGTTCAAGCGAGCCGCATAGCGCAGCGCCACGAGGTCGAGCCAGCCCGTGCGCCTCGCCCGACCCGTCGTCGTCCCGAACTCGCCCCCCCGTTCCCTGATCAGCTCGCCCATCTCGTCGTGCAGCTCGCTCGGGAAGGGGCCCGCCCCGACGCGCGTCGTGTAGGCCTTCGAGATCCCCCAGATCTCGTCGATCGCCTTCGGCCCCACGCCCGTTCCCACGCACGCCGCGCCGGCGAGCGGGTTGGACGAGGTGACGAACGGATACGTGCCATGGTCGAGGTCCAGCATCGCTCCCTGGGCTCCCTCGAAGATCACCTTCCTCCCGTCTTCGAGCAGCTCCCACATGAGCTTGGCCGTATCGGCTATGTGCTGCTCCAGCTGATGTCCGTAGGTGAGGTACTCCTCGGTCATCGTGTGCAGGTCGAGCGTGGGGTCCTTCTCGTAGGGCCTCAGCGATAGGCGCTTGGGCTCCATCGCCGCGACGATCTTCTTCTTCAGGATCTTCTCGTCGAGCAGGTCCTGCACCCGGATTCCGAGACGCGCTGCCTTGTCGGCGTAGCAGGGGCCGATGCCGCGCCGCGTCGTCCCGATCGCGAGACTTCCGAGCTTCGCCTCCCCCGCCGAGTCGAGCAGCAGGTGGTAGGGCATGATCAGGTGCGCGTTCGCCGAGATCCGCAGCCCGCTCACGTCGATGCGCCGCCCCCGCAGCGCGTGCAGCTCGTCGATCAGCACCTTCGGATCGATCACGACGCCGTTGCCGATCACGCAGTACTTGCCCGGGTAGAGGATGCCCGAGGGGATCAGATGCAGCTTCCACTCCTCATCGCCGCGCACGATCGTGTGCCCCGCGTTGTTGCCGCCCTGAAATCTCGCGACGGCGTCGGCGTGCTCTGCGAGCAGATCCGTGATCTTGCCCTTGCCCTCATCGCCCCATTGGGCTCCAACTATGACTATGCCCGGCATGCCACGTGCAAGTGTACGGCGGCCCCGCCGGGCTCCCGCCCCTGTCCGCCACCCGCGGGCCGGGGCGAGGCGACGCCTCAGGCCGGCGATCGGTCCCGTGTACGCGCCGCGCGAAACTCGCGCCTGCGGTCCTCGCCGAAGAGCGGGATCAAATCGCCGCAGATCTCGACCAGCCGTGAGACGGTGCGCGGTCCGAGCTGCTCGGACAGCTCGTCGGGCATCAGGTTCGTCGTCGCGACGATCGCGCGTTCGGCCTCATAGCGTGCGTTGACGATCGAATAGAGCTGCTCGAGCACCCAGTCCGTTTTAGTCTCCGCCCCGAGGTCGTCGAGGTGCAGCAGGTCCACGGCCGTGAGCCGGTCCATGAAATCGAGCATGCCCCCGTCCGAGTCCATCGATTCGCGCAGCAGGTTGAGCAGGCGCGGGAGCGAGTAGATAGCCACCGAGCGCCCGGCGTCGAGCGCCGCTTTCGAGACGACCATCGCGATCGTCGTCTTGCCCGTGCCGACGTCGCCCTGGATCCACAATCCCCGCCCGTTGTCGAGGTTGGCGTCGACGTCTCGCACGTAACGGCGCACCGACTTGATCTGGTCGGGGGCCGTGTCGGCGAGATCGCTGAGCGGCGGGCGCTCAAACGACACTCCCTGATAGCGGCGGGGGATGCGACCCGCGAGGCTGCGGGTCCGCGCGCCCGCGATACGCGCCGCCCGGCAGCGGCAGTCGCTCGCCGTGTTCGTCTCCGCGTCGACGATGAAGCCGCTGCCGTCGCAGGCGCCGAACACGCATGCCGGCCCGCCCGGGCCCGATCGCGGGTGCGCGCCCGGCAGCTCGCCCAGCTGCGCCTGCTCACCGTCCGGCTCGCCGCTCACTGCGCGTACCGCTCGCCGGCGTAGTTCATGAACTTCGGGTACTCCTTCTGGAAGGTCAGCGTGAGTTTCCCCACCGCCCCGTTGCGGTGCTTGGCGATGATCAGGTCGGCCTCGCCAGGGCGCTCAGAGTCCTCGTTGTAGTACTCGTCGCGGTAGATGAACATCACCAGATCGGAGTCCTGCTCGAGGTTCCCGCTCTCGCGCAGGTCCGACAGCTGGGGCTTCTTGTCCGGGCGCTGCTCGACCGCGCGGCTGAGCTGCGAGAGCGCTATCACCGGCACCCCGAGCTCGCGCGCGAGGATCTTCAGGCCGCGGCTCAGCTCGCCCACCGCCGTCACGCGGCTGTCGTAGCGGCTGTCCGTTCGCATCAGCTGCAGGTAGTCGATGATGATCAGGCCGAGCCCCCCGTCGCACTGGCTGTGCAGCCGCCGAGCCTTGGCGCGTACCTCGAGCATACCCACGTCGCTGGAGTCGTCGACCCACAGCGGCGCCGCCGCCAAGCGCTGGCTGGCGCTGAGGATCTTCGGCCACCGCTGCTCCGACACGCGGCCCTTGCGCAGCTCCTCGCCCTTGATCCTCGCCTGCGAGGCGACGAACCGCTGCGCGAGCTCCGCCTCCGCCATCTCCAGTGAGAACAGCGCCACCGGCTTGCGGTGCGCCACCGCGGCGTTCTCCGCGATGTTGCAGACCAGCGCGCTCTTTCCCATCGCGGGGCGGGCGGCGATGATGATCAGGTTGCCGGGCTGGAAGCCACCGGTGATCTCGTCGAGATCCTTGAAGCCGGACGGGGTGCCGGTGAGGGAGGTGCCCTCGATCGACAGCCGGTGCAGCTTGTCGACCTCCTCGTGCAGCACGTCCTCGATCGAGCGGAAGTCCTGCTGACGGTCGTCGCGCGCGACCTCGAGCATCGACTTCTCGGCCTGCTCCACGAGCTCCCGCGGCGGC
>DATMQG010000031.1:0-31803 GCA_035566835.1 Solirubrobacteraceae bacterium | reverse complement strand
CAGAATGAGCCGCAAAGCGGGTCCCGATATCCTCCACCTGGCGGACTCGTTGCAGGCGCGGGCGATTAGCTCAGTCGGTTAGAGCGCTTCTCTGATAAGGAAGAGGTCCCTGGTTCGAGTCCAGGATCGCCCATCAACTGGATTTTCGAGCCTGGGTCCCTCTGCTCTACTCGGCGCGCTCGTCGTCGTCCCGGCCGTGGTACCCGCGGCATCGAACATCCGAACCAACGCGCCGCGGCGATCGCGTGCGGCGATAACGCCACCCCGGCGACCCGACCGCGAGGGCTGGGGCGTCGGGGTGCTTGAGCATGTCGTTCTAACTTCAGCGTGGCTAGTTGATTGCACCCACTCTGATCGCCGTTATCACATTGTCGAAGGCTTCGCCGGGCGATCCACCCGCTTCCTCTGTGCACCCTAGGTTCACAGCGTGGCTGCAATATGCTGACAAGCACGCGATGGACGTGGACGTTCGCTACGCCCGCAGCGGGGACCTGCGTATTGCATACGCGACGTTCGGTGACGGCCCCGGCGACCTGGTCTTCGTCCCGGGGTTCGTGTCACATATCGAGAATTGGTGGGAGGCGGCTGCTCCTGCTCGGTTCTTCCAGCGGATCGCCTCATTTTGCCGCTTGATCATGTTCGACAAGCGGGGGACGGGGATGTCGGACCCGTTCACCGGCGTTCCGACGCTCGAGGACCGCATCGACGACGTGCGCGCTGTGATGGACGCCGTCGACTCTTCATCCGCGTTTTTCTGCGGTCTGTCGGAGGGTGGGCCGATGAGCATCCTGTACTCGGCCACCTACCCCGACCGGACCCGCGGCTTGATCCTGATCGGGTCGACGGCGCGGATACTTGCCGAACCGCCAGACTATCCGTACGGCTGGACGCGACCCGCGCTTGATGCGTTCCTCGAGGAGCTCAGCGAGAGCTGGGGTCAGGGCGGGCTGATGAACCTGTTCCTACCCTCCTTCGCCGATGATGAGCGGGCGCGCCGTCTGTGGGCCCGCTACCAACGGATGGGTGGCACGCCGGGTACGGCCCGCGCGCTGATGGAGGCTAACGCTCGGATCGACGTGCGCGACGTTCTGGCTCACATCCAGGTCCCGACCCTCGTCATCCACCGGACCGACGAGCGCGTCCTACCGGTTGCCCACGCGCGCTATCTCGCCGAGCACATCCCCGACGCGCGCTTTCTCGAGCAGCCCGGAGACGATCATTTGCCCTGGCTCGGGGACGCAGACGGCGTACTCGATGCGATCGAGGAGTTCGTCACCGGTAGCCGTCACCAGGTCGACGAGCACCGAGTGCTTGCGACGGTCTTGTTCACCGACATCGTGGACTCGACGGGTCGCGCAGCCGAGGCAGGTGACCGGCGCTGGCGGGAGTTGCTTGACGCCCATGACGAGATCGGCGCGCGCGAGGTCGGCCGCTTTCGCGGACGGCGGGTTAAGACTCTCGGTGACGGGATGCTGGCCGTCTTCGAGGGCCCCGCGCGCGGAGTGCACTGCGCCGAGGCCGTCCGTGACGCCATCACCGACCTAGGGGTGGAAATCAGGGCCGGGTTGCACGTAGGCGAGTGTGAGCTGCGAGGCGACGACATCGGAGGGCTCGCCGTTCACATCGGCGCTCGCGTAGCCGGGCTGGCCGCACCTGGCGAAATCCTCGTGTCGCGGACGGTGCGCGATCTCGTCGCCGGCTCGGGCATCCGTTTTGCCGATCGCGGCGAACACAAGCTCAGGGGCGTCCCGGACAGCTGGCCGCTGTACGCCGTGGCTTCCTGACCGCTGCCACAACGTCGCTGAGCGACCGGTGGCGGGCCACAACTAGGTCGCAGGTCGTCCCCGGGCGCCCCCAGGGTCACTGGACTGCGGGCGCTCCGGCAGGTTGAGGGCGAACGCGATTGCATCGAGCACCGGCTCATGCCGTTTCTGTGACACAGACACCAACAACCGACGCGCGTCCGGCCTCCACCGGAGCTCGAGGAAGGGGCAGCACTCACGCTCAACCGCGAGTAGCTCGTCAACGAGTTTCAGGTCCACCTTCTGATCAAGATCCACCACCAAGCGCCGCTGGGTGCGTTGGACTACGCGGGCCCCCGCACCGGCCTTCCCGTATCTCGCGTGTTGCGAGCGTAGGCCCGTCTCGTCGAGTCCACAGCTCGGCGCCATCGGAAGTCGGTCCATCCAAGCAGCGTACGACGCCACGGTCACATCAGCCGTCACGGCTGAGCGGCGCCTCTGCTCAGGCGCGGCCGCTCATCGGCTCCCTGGAACCGCGCCGACCGGCTTGCCCAGCGAGCGTCGGTAATTCGATCCGCGCGTCGCGGCGAGGGTCCCAGCGCAAAGGCCGGCGGCGAGCACGAACGGAACCCAGTCGCCAGTCGCACTGGCGACCGCGCCCGCGGCGGCGGGTCCGACGACGGCGCCGACGGCCCAGGCGGCGTTCATCAGGCCGAACGCCAGTCCCTGCGCGAGACCAACATGTTCGGCGCCGTCGGCGATCAGCGCGAAGGCGGGGGTGAACAGCGCCCCAAATGAGACCGAGGCGATCAATAGGAGCGGCGCATACAGAAGCGGTCGGCTGCCGAACGCGAGGCCGAGCGAGACCACCACGCCGACGCCCAGCGCAGCACGCACCGGCAACAAAGCTCCGCGCCTATCGCTCAGGCGGCCGATGACCGGAGATCCGGCGGCCTCCACTCCGGCGCTGAGGAGCCACACCGCGCCGATCGCGGTGGCGCCCCAGCCGACGGAGGCGAGATGCAGCGGGCCGAGCACCGAGAGCACACCTGCGAGCACGGAGGCGATTGACAGCAAAGCCAGCCCGCTTGCGAAGCGGGGGTTGCCGAACGCGCGCACGAATCTCACTGCGGACGGTCTCTCCGGCGCTGGGGACTCGAGGCGCACCGTCCAGACCGCGAGCAGCACAGCGAGTCCGCCTAGCGCCGAGAAGATCGCGATGCGCCCCGCGAGCGCGGCCGCGGCGCCGACGACAGGTCCAAAGAGCGCGCCGAAGACGGCCGCTCCCATCGCCGCCCCGATCAGCTCGCCACGACGCTCGCGTGGTGCCGCAGCCAGCAGCCACGCGAACGCGCCTGACCAAGTGAACGCGCTTCCGAGTCCCTGAAACAGACGCGCGGTGAAAAGGGTCGCGAAGTTTGCCGCCAGCGCGAAGCCGACGCTTGATGCCCCCATCAGGGCGAGCCCGACGAGCACGGCTCGGCGCGGGCCGATCCGAACCGCGGCGAAGCCGCCCGGCAGGCCACCGATCAGGGCCCCGGCGGCGTAGGCCGCGACGAGCGCTCCCGCGACAGACTTCGAGAGTCCGAATTCGTGGGCGAAGCGGGGGAGCAGTGGCGTCAGCGCCGCGTAGAGCATCGTGTCGACGAACACGAGTACTGCGACGAGTAGCAGCAGTCGGCGCACGCGCGCCACGCTACCAACGGTCACCGCCGCAGAATCAGGCAGCAGCGACTGACGGGCCGGCGTGACCCTTACGGCCCGTCGCCCGGCCGCGATTCGGGCCGAGCGAAGTGGTCGAGGAATCGACGCGCGTAGTATCGCTCCCACGGCTCATCCGCACTTTGTCCGGAGTAGTCCTTATCCAGTGCAACGAGCAGATAGGTGATCTCGCTGCGCACGGGCTTGGAGCCGAGCAGCTCCGGAAGCTCCGACAGCGCGGTCAGCCACCACGCGTACCACGACGCCCAGTCGTCGTCCGCGCCGTCGACGATCCGGTAGACCCGATGATGGGTCTCGGCGGCCTCGTGCAGGAGCTCGCTCACCCGCTCGACCGCGTCACCGCTGGCGCTCATGTGACGCTAGGTTACTCGCACCAACCAGCGACTGGTCGTTATGCTCGCTGGTGACTTCTCGCCGGGAGGGGGGTATGTACGAGTCCATAGTCGTCGGCACAGACGGATCAGAGACTGCCCAGCATGCGCTGTCCGAGGCTGTCAGCCTTGCCGAAGCGCTGGGTTGTGGCCTGCATGTCGTCTCTGCGTACGAGCCAATGCGCGGGGTTCGCGCCGAGGGTGCCAAGGTCGGAACGGTGCTACCCGACACGAAGGTGCGCACCGTCGTCGAGCAGGCGGCTGCGACGGCGCGCGTGCGTGGCCTACCGGTAACGACTCATGCGCTCACCGGCGACCCGGCCGAGGCATTGCTCGACGTCGCCGCGCAGGAGAACGCAGACCTGATCGTGGTCGGCAGCCGCGGCATGCACGGCATGGCGCGCATGCTGGGGAGCGTGCCGAACAAGGTCTCCCATCACGCCCGCTGCAGCGTCCTCATCGTCTGCACCGACGGTGACGCTAGCGCTCGATGAGCGCAGAGGCCGCACGCTCGATCAAAGGTCCTAGTCGGCCCCAGTCTCGGCTCAGGGCGGCGCCGATGAATACGTTCGTGTATCGGCGCCCGCTCGCGATGCACGCGACCTCGGTGTAGGGGTTGGAACCCAACCGTGAGCGGTAGTCGTCTATTACGCACGAGCCGCCGGCCGCGGCGAAGTGCAGACCTTCGGCAGCCGCCTGCTCACGGACTCGCCGATCGCCCTCCGCACGATTGCGGTTCGTTCTGAAGTCGGCCCAGCCGGCAAGCCGCTCCGCACCTTGGCGGGGGGTGACATTGAGATAGCCGCGGTAGAGCCCCCTACCATCGCGCAGGGCGAATGAGACCGTCCCCTTGTCACCCGGGATCGGCTTCCAGCCCGGCGGGTGAAACAGGATGGCTCCGCCCGATGCGATTGACGTCCCGATCCACCCGACTGGCGCGACGCGCGGGCGCAGCCAGGAGAAGGCGTTCGAGGGGCGCGGGACTCGCGTGCCGGCCTTGGCGATACGCGAGCCTGAGGAACTAGGCGTTGATGAGAGCAATAGGGTGACGGCTGCGCCAACGAGCGACGCCGCGGCGATGGCGCCTATCAACCTGCGGGAGTCAGACGTTGCCGTCACCATCACTCGGGCCGCCGTTGTTGTCGGCGTCCATGTCGCCGCCGTTGTTCTGCGGGATTCCGGCCGTTTCAGAACTCTGACCGGACTGCTTCGGTTCGGGCGCCGCGGCCTGCCGTTCGGGAGCCGGGGCCTGCCGTTCGGGCGCTGGCGCCTTCTGTTCGGGAGCGGCACGTTCGGGAGCGGCGACCGCGGCCCGTGGCGCAGGTGTCGAGGTCGCATGTTCTGGGGCGCGATTCGCGGCGGCCGGCGCGGGAGCATGAGGCGGCGCCTTGTGGGGAGAGGTGTGAGTCGCCGCCTTTTGCGCATGGATCTGAGTCGCGCCCTTGGCGGGGAAGGCGGCGGCGGGTGCCGATGAGCCTGAGGTCTGCGGCGAGCTCTTGCCCGATCCGCCACAGGCCACGATCACCACGGCGAGCGCGAGCCCGGCCGCTGCCACCAGAGCCGGTCGTGCGCGACGGGCGAGATTGTTAATCTGCCGACGTGTGATGCGATCGCCTGGGTGTCTGTTAACGAGCATTGGTTTTCCTGTGTTTGGGGCTGGCGACGTGCGTCGCAGATCAGCAGGTGACTTCGGTACGAGTCGTGTGCGTTGATTCGCTCACACGGATCTAGACACGCAGCCGCCAAAAACCTTCCCAAAAGTGGATAATTCTTGGTCCCGCCGAGTCGTGAAGTCGGCGAGGGACTGAAGCGGCCGTGCCGCGCCCGGAGGCGCGCGTAGCAACGGAGAGCTTGCGGATCAGGCGCGTCGCGCCCGGATGACGACCTTCCTAGTGAGCGACCAGACCGCCGCCGGCTGCCATCGAAGATCGCCCCGCTGCGGTATGGACGGCACAGCATCGTGCGGCAACCATGAAACGGTGAGATCTGTAGGCGTCCCGTCGCCAGCCCTCGATACCCTGCCGGGCTCAGTCAGACACTGATGGAGCCGGACCGCGGACCCCTGGATGCGGTGTCGGCGGCGGCGCTAGTTGCGCGCGTTGTGGAGGAACTCGACCGCAGCCGCGAGGAGGACATCGTCGCCCTGCTCTCGGATCTGCTGTGCGCGGCTTGGCCCAGTCGTTGGGGTCAGGAACAGTAAGGGCGACCCGGCCGGGCTCAGTCGCTCCACCATCCCTGGATCACCTCGCCGTCGCCGTCGTGACGGGTGCCGAAGGCGAGCATTTCGAACCCCTCCGGCCCGGCCTCGAACGCGCGCATCACCTCGGGGGCCACACGGATCGCGTCCATCGGCTCGAGCTCGATGATCTCGTCATCGAGCTTGACGCGGCCGGAGCCGGCCAGCACGACATAGACCTCCTCGGCGCTCTCGTGCCTGTGCCCGAAGGGTGAGCGCCTTCCGGGGAACAGCCGCTGGAGGCTCACGCCGGTGCGTGCGGCCTCGAGGTCGTTGTTCGCAAACCGGGCCTGCTGGACCTCGCCCATGCCGAACTTCGGGGCCGAGTCCTCGACCTCGGTTAGCTTCATGAGCGTGTACGACGGTGGCATCGGACCTCCTTGCTGTCTTGTGATCGAGCCTGCAGGCGCGGTGCCGGCGCCGCCCCGGACGGCAGCTCCACGCCATCTGCTGCGCCGATCAGCCTACCCCCTGACCCGCTCGCCCTTCGGGTCGAACAGCGGCTCACGCGACACCTCGCCAGCCACCCACGTCCCGAAGATGTCGATCTCTACGCGCGCCTCGAGCGGGACGTGCGCCGGCACGTAGGCATAGGCGATCGAGCGTTCCACCGTATAGCCGTAGCCGCCGCTCGTGACACGGCCGACGACCTCGCCGTCGACCCGCACCGGCTCGTTTCCGAGCGCCACGGAGCGCGGATCGTCCAGCGCGATGCAGCGCAGGCGGCGAAGCGGCGCGACGGGGCCGTCGGGCGAGCCGATTCCGAGTGCCGAGGCGCCGAGGAAGGTCCCGTCCTTCTTCACGCAGAAGCCCAACCCTGCCTCGGAGGGCGTGTCGTCGGGTGTGATGTCAGCGGCCCAGACCCGGTAGCCCTTCTCGAGTCGCATCGAGTCGATCGCACGGTAGCCGCCCGCGACGAGCCCGTGCTTGCGCCCCGCATCCCACAGCGTGCGCCACAGGCCCGCCCCGTACTCGGTCGGGCAGTAGAGCTCCCAGCCCAGCTCGCCGACGAACGTCACGCGCAAGGCGCGGACGGGGACATCTCCGACCGCCAGCTCGCGCATC
Source organism: Solirubrobacteraceae bacterium (assembly GCA_035566835.1). Lineage (GTDB taxonomy): Bacteria > Actinomycetota > Thermoleophilia > Solirubrobacterales > Solirubrobacteraceae > Palsa-744. Next base: position 24,667 of record DATMQG010000031.1, on the reverse strand, counting down.
CGCATGTAGCCGAAGTCGAGCGGATCGTCGGTAAGCGGTGCCAGGATCTCACGCGCCAGAGGCCCCCAGAGCGCGAAGCAGGCCCAGCGCGCGGTGACGTCAGAGCAGCGCACGCTTCCGTCCGCGGGGGCGTGACGGCGGATCCAGCTCAGATCGTGGTTGCCGAACGCCGTGCCGGTGACGATCGAGAACAGCTCCTCCTCTACGCGGGTGACGGTGAAGTCGCACTCGATCCCGCCGCGGCTGTTGAGCATCTGCGTGTAGGTGATCACGCCGACGTCGCGCGCCACGTCGTTGTCGCATAGGAGTTCGAGGAACTCCGCGGCTCCCGGTCCCGCGATCTCGAGCTTTGCGAACGAGGACTCGTCGAACAGCCCCGCCCGCGCGCGAGTGGCGTTGTGCTCGGCGCCTATCGCCGGCGACCAGTGCATCCCCGCCCAGCCCCGCGGACGCAAACCCTCGTCTCCCGCCGCCGCGTTCGAGTCATACCAGTTCACTCGCTCCCAGCCCGACTTCTCGCCAAACGCCGCTCCGTGGGCCGTGTGCCATGGGTAGGCGCTCGACGTGCGCAGCGGTCGGCCGGCCAGGCGCTCGTGCCCGGGATAGCGGATGTCGTAATAGGTCTCATAGACCTCTTTCGCGCGCTTGAGCGTGTAGCTGGGCGAGCGGAAATGTGGGCCGAAGCGCCGGATGTCCATCTCCCAGACGTCCATCCCGGGCTCTCCCGCGAGGATCCACTCCGCCATGATCCGGCCGATTCCGCCGGCGCCCGCGAGTCCGTGGGCGCAGAAGCCGGCCGCCACGAACAGGCCCAGCACCTCGCTCTCGCCGAGGCAGAACTCGTTGTCGGGCGTGAACGCCTCGGGTCCGTTGATCAGGCGCGTGACCGTGACCTCGTCCATCGCCGGCACGCGCCGGGACGAGTTTCGCGCGATCTCCTCGAAGCGCGGCCAGTCCTCCTCGAGCAGCCGCCCGTTGAAGTCGGGTGCAATCGCATCCAGAAGGTACTCGTCGAGCGCCCACGGCGCGGATTCGCGCTCGTAGCCGCCCATCACCAGGCCGCCGCCCTCCTCGCGGAAGTAGATCAGCAGGTCAGGGTCGCGCAGCGTCGGCAGATGCTGGCCCGCAACGCGCTCGCGAAAGGGCTGCGTAACCAGGTACTCGTGGGCGAAGGGCACGACCGGCACGCGCACGCCGGCCATGCGTCCGAGCTCCGCCGCAAAGATGCCCCCCGCATTGACCACGACTTCGGCCTCAATCGCGCCCCACTCGGTCTGCACGCCGCGCACGCGCGGATGGCTCGGGTTCTCATCCACGTCGATCCCGGTGACGCGCGTGTGCGTGAAGACGCTGCAGCCGCCGTCGCGCGCCCCCTCGACGAGCGCTGCAGTCAACAGCGAAGGATCGAGGTAGCCGTCGCTGGGGAGGTAGGAGGCGCAGCGCACGCCGGCGGTGCTCATCAACGGGAACAGCTCGCCGGCCTGCTCGGCCGAGATCAGCTCGAGCGGCAGGCCGAACGTCCGCGCCCATGCCACCTGGCGCAGGACCTCCTGCTCGCGCTCGGGAGTGCAGGCGAGTCTGATACCGCCGCACTGCACCCAGCCGCAGTCGAGCGTCCGGTAGAGCTCGACGGAGTCCATCATCATGCGCGTGAGCGAGACGCTCGAGCGCAGCTGCCCGACGAGCCCCGCGGAATGAAACGTCGAGCCACTCGTCAGCTCGTTTCGCTCGAGCAGGACAACGTCTCGCTCTCCGAGCGTGGTCAGCTGGTGGGCGATCGCGGCACCGCCCACGCCCCCCCCGATAATGACCACGCGCGCGCGCGCAGGGAGCTCACGCGCTCTGGCCACTGTCCGGTCTCGCGTCGCTCTCGACGCAGGCAAGCCAGTCCTCGAACTGCGCTTGCTCCACGGTCGCATGCAGTCGCTCGAAATGCTCGCTGCCGTAGGCCTCGAAGTCGAAGTCGAGCTCAGAGACCTCGCCCTGCACCACGCCCCATGCGGCCTCGCGCGCATCCGACATCACGCGCATCAGCTTCAGCGCGGCGCGTGCTGCGTCCGACGGCGGCGTGCGGTAGTAGGCACTGAGGAGGCGGTCGTCGGTGACCTCGTCGAAGCTGTTGTTGACCGACAGGTTGCCGAGGTCGAAGCGGGGGTCGCCCATCCCGGCGTACTCCCAGTCGACGATCAAGATCCGGCCGTCGCCCTCAGCGCGGATGAGGTTGGCAGGGAGCAGGTCGTTGTGGCATGGGCGGGCAACCGCGAGCGGCAGGGCCGTCTCGATTCGCGCCGCGATGGCGACGGTTCGCGTGTAGGCCGCCGGCAGGGTGCCGCCCCGCTCGCGGACGATCGCCGTGTATCTCGCGAGCAGGTCGGGGACCCAGAAGCTCGCCGGCAGGATCGTCGCGGACTCGTGGAAGCGGCGCAGCGCCCCCGCGATCTCTTGCACACGCTCGGCCAGCTCCCGCGCGGCGAGCGCCCGGCACGCGACGAACCGCGTCACGAGGCAGTCATCGAGAGCAGCCGCCACAGCAGGCGCGATGCCGAGACCGGCCGCTGCCTCCGTCGCGAGGCGCTCGGCCGCGCGGTCGATGCCGAGCAGGTCCGTGTCCTTACCAGGCCTTCGGATCACGTAGTCGACGCCGCCGAGCTGCACGCGAAAGTTCCGGTTGGTGATCCCTCCGCCGAGCTCGGACGGCTGGCCTGTGAGCGGGCCCAGCGACGCCTCGAGGCGCTGCAGGATGTCGTTAAGCTCGCCCACCGCTCGAACGTTCCCATGCACGATAAGGAGCACAACCTATACCTTCAGCCTCTGTGACCCCGCAGGGACAAACGGCAGCCGCGCTGATCGCCGGCGCCGACCCGAAGTTGGCCCGTCCCGCTATCGCCGGCGTGGCGGTGCGCACGCCAACGATCTCCTGTCAGCCTCTCACGCAGGCCGCGGGCTCCGAGGTGGCGCTGAAGGCCGAGTGCCTACAGGCCACCGGATCGTTCAAGCTGCGCGGCGCCCTTTGCAAGGTCGCGGCGCTCGGCGAGCGCGCCGACGCGGGCCTGGTGACCGCGAGCGCCGGCAATCATGGTCGCGCGGTGGCGCATGCGGCCCGCGTGAGAGGCGTCGGCTGCGAGGTCATCATGCCGCTTGACGCCAGTGTCTCCAAGGTCGCCGCAGTGCAGCGCCTGGGGGCACGCGTCCAGCTGGAGGGCGCCTCGGTGGAGGACGCATTGCAGCTGGCCGCTGAGCGAGGGGAGCAGACCGGCGCCGCGTTCGTGCACCCGTTCGACGATCTTGACGTGATCGCCGGCCAGGGCACGCTGGGTCTCGAGCTGCTCGAGGATGTGCCCGACCTAGCCCGCGTCATTGTGCCGGTCGGCGGCGGCGGCCTCGCGAGCGGGATCGGAGTCGCCCTGCGGGGTGCCGGCGCCAACGCGCAGCTCGTTGGCGTGCAGGCGAGCGCTTGCGCGCCCTACGCGCGAGCTCTGGAGGGGGGGTCGAGGTCGGTGGGAGAGGAGCCGCCGACGAGTGCGACGATCGCCGACGGGATTGCGATCAAGCGGCCTGGCGAGCTGACACTTCCGCTCCTGCGCGAGCTGCTGCGATCGCTCGTGACGGTCGCCGAGGACGAGATCGCAGAGGCAATGGTCTTCCTGGCCGAAAACGCAAAGCTGGTCGCGGAGGGCGCCGGGGCCGTCGCGGTGGCGGCCTTGTTGAGCGGCCGGCTGGAGCCCGTGAAGGGGAGCACCGTGGCGATCGTCTCTGGCGGCAACGTCGACAGCGGACTGCTGGCGGGGCTCCTGCTCGCCATGAAAGCGAGGAGGGCCGGCGGGTGCGCGTGTTCACGCGCGTGTCCGACCGTCCCGGGGGTCTCGCCGAGCTCCTCAACCTCGTCGCGGTAGCCCGCGCCAACGTGGTCAGCGTGGGGCACGTGCGTGAAGCGGTGCGCCTGCACGTGCGCGAGACCGGCGTGGAGTTGATACTCGAGACGCGCGGCCGCGGACACACCGATGAGGTGCTCGCCTCGCTGCGCAGCGCGGGCTACGAGGTAGACGTCGAGTAGGCCTACAGACGCGCGCCCGCATCGACAAAGGCACGCCACAGCTCGCGGCGCCGCGCGCGCTCCCGGGGCGCCGCGGACGGGGTGACGAGGCGCCCTGACGGCAGCCGCCGCGCCGCATCCTCGACGCTCGCGAACAGGCCCGCGCCGACGCCCGCCAGCATCGCCGCTCCGAGGACCGTCGCGTCGGGGCGACCGACCGACAGCGGCAGACCGAGCGCGTCAGACTGAATCTGAAGCAGCGTCGCGTCGTTCGTCAGACCCCCGTCGACGCGCAGGCTCTGCACCGGCACGACCGCGGCCATCGCCTCGACGATGTCCGCGACGCGCCAGGCAATCGCCTCGAGCGCGGCTCGCGCTAGATGCGCCATCCCCGCCGCGGAGGTCAGCCCTGCGATCACGCCGTGGGCGTGCGGACGCCACCATGGTGCCCCAAGCCCCGCCAGCGCAGGGAGCACCATGACGCCAGCGCTGTCAGGAACGCTCGCGGCCGCCGCCGCGAGAGCCGCGGCGTCGGGCGCCAACCCCAGGCCCTGCGCGAGCCAGTCGAGCAGCGAGCCGGCCGCGAACACGCCGCCGTCGAGCGCGTAGGCCACCTCGCCCACGTCTCCGCCCTCGTCCGGGGCGGCCCACGCCACCGTGGGCAAGAGGCCGTGCGCGACCGCGGGGCCCGCGGTTCGTCCCAGCACGAAGACGCCGGTGCCGTACGTGGCCTTGAGCTGACCCGGCCGGACGGCTCCCGAGCCCACGAGCGCGGCCTGCTGATCGACGAGCTGCGCCCGCAGCGGAACGGCCACCGGCCAGCGCTCGCAGTGCAGCTCGGCCAGCGGCCCGAATGTCGGCCCGACGCGCGGCAGCAACTCCCGCCGCAGGCCGAACGTCGCCAACAGCTGCTCATCCCAGTCGCGGCCCCCGACAGCGAGCAGCTGCGTGCGCGAGGCCGTCGAGAGGTCGGTGGCGAAGCGACCGGCGAGTCGGTCGGTCAGAAAGGCGTCGACGGTCCCGATCCGCAGCGAGCCGGCATCCCGGGCCGCCCGCACAAGCTCGTCTCGCTCGAGCAGCCAGGCCATCCTGCCCGCGGAGAAGTAGGGGTCCAGCGGCAGACCCGAGCGCCCGATCGAGCGCGCGCCGATCCGCGCGAGCAGGGACTCGTGGCGCTTGTCCTGCCACACGACGACCGGCGTCAGCGGACGCCCGCTGTCGGCCTCCCAGGCCAGAACCGACTCGCCCTGGTGATCGAGTCCGGCAGCCAGAACCTCCCGTCCGCGCGCATGCTCGAGCACCTCAGCGACCGCATCGATGACCGCGTCGAGGATCAGCTGTGGATCCTGCTCGACGAGGTCCGGCGCCGGATGGGTGACCGGGACAGGCCTCCGGGCCTGGGCCACGCCCCGCAACTCGGCGTCGAAGAGCGCCGCCTTCACGGCGGTCGTCCCGTCGTCGATGCCGAGCAGCAGCGCCGAGCTCATCTCGCGGTCGCTTCCCGCCGCGACTCGTCCCGGTGGCGGGAAGCCCGCTGCCACCAGCGCCCCGCGGGCGTGGGCTGGGGCGCCACCGGGAGGGGCCGCGGCGGTCGCGGCTCGATCGCGCCCTGCTCGGCCAGCATGCCGACAACGTGCTCCGCGATCCCCAACGAAGCCGACAGCCCCGTCGAGCGGATCGCAGCGACGTGGACCAGCCACGGCAGCGTCTGCGAGGCCTCGATCACATAGTTGGCGTCGCGCCCGGCGGGTCGGAGCCCGGCGTAGGCGCCAATCTGGACGGCTCGCTCGAGCGCCGGGTACATGCGTATCGCCCGTGGGAGGATCAGCTCGCTCGCATCGGCCTCCACCGACCAGTCCTGCTTGTCCTCTCGCTCGCGTGCCGTCGGCCCGGCGACGACCTCTCGATCGAGCGTGGGAAAGACCAGTACGCCCTTGCCGAGCGCCCCGGGCACCGGCAGCAGGATCCGCTCGAGCGTCTCGCCCCGCGGCGCTGAGAAGACGAGGAACTCGCCCTTACGGGGGTAGATGCGCACCGGATTCTCGCCCGCCAGGTGCGCCACCTCGTCGGCGAACAGCCCCGCGCAGTTGACCGCGGCGCGAGCGCGCAGCGGCTCCCCGCTTACAAGCTCGAGGAGCAGCTCCTGGCCCGGCGCGCGGGACAGGCCGCTTACGCGCGTCCCGAGCCGCACCTCCGTTCCGCCCGCCCGCGCCGCGGCCGCGAGCGCGTGAACGAAGGCGACCGGGTCCGTCACGGCCTCGCCCGGAACCGTGAGCGAACCGTCGCTTAGGAGCCGCGCCTCAACCCCGTTGGCGCCGGCTCTCTCCGCGAGGCGCCTCACCTCGGACTGCTCGTCATCGCCGTCCGGCGCGAGTCTCGCGCCGCAGCGCCAGACCGGGACTCCGAGCTCGCCGAGAAGCTCCTCTCGCAACGCCGCCGAGCGCAGGATGAGCCTCGTCTCGAGCTCGCCTGGCGGGCTGTCGAACCCCGTGTGGAGGATCCCTGAGTTCGTTCCGCTCGCGCCGAGCGCAAGCGCGGTCTCGGCCTCGAGGAGCACGACCTCGACGCCGCGGCGCGCCAGCGCGTGCGCGACGGCGCAGCCCACCACACCGCCCCCGATGACCGCCACGCGTGTGTTGCGGGTGGACATGACCGCCGGAGACTCTACGGCCAGGCGGTTGCCGCCGCCGGTTGCAAGCTCGCGGTCGCGCCCGATGCCCGAGCGCCCGATGGCCATGCCCAGGCTCCCGGATGTCCGTAGAGTTAGGCACGTGGCCCGCTATGAGCTCAGCGGCAAGGTGGCGCTCGTCACGGGCGGGGCGCGTGGGATCGGATTCGCGACAGCGCGCGCGCTGATCGCTCGCGGGGCTTCCGTGGTGATCGTGGACCTCGATCCGGACGCGTGTGCTCGCGCCGCCGCCCAGCTCCACGACGCGCGGGCACTCGGACTCGCCGGCGACGTGACGGACCGCGGCGCCATGCAGCGGGCGGTCGCCCAGGCGGTCGAGCGGTTCGGCGCGCTCGACGTCGTCGTCGCGAACGCCGGCGTCGCTTCGCGGGTCGCCACCTTCCGCGCAACCTCGCCAGAGAGCTTCGAGCGCGTTCTCGACGTAAACCTGATGGGCGTTTGCCGCACGGTGGACGCCGCGCTGCCGGAGATCGTGCGGCGCGCGGGCCATGTCGTCGTCATCTCATCGATCTACGCCTTCACGAACGGCGTCGGCGCCATCCCCTACGCGATGAGCAAGGCGGCGGTGGAGCAGTTCGGCCGCGCCCTGCGGATCGAGTTGCTCCCGCACGGCGCGAGCGCGAGCGTTGCCTACTTCGGCTTCATCGACACCGAAATGGTCCATCAGGCGATCGACCGCGACCCGCTGGCCAGCGAGATGCTAGCCACGTTTCCGAAACCGCTGCACAAGCGCTTGGCGCCGTCCGCGGCAGGTGAGGCGATCGTGCGCGGGATCGAGCGCCGTCAAGCGCGAATCATCCGCCCCCGTCGGTGGGTGCTGATGTCGGTGCTCCGTGGCGTGCTGGGTCCGCTCGCCGATGCGCAGGCGGAGCGCGACGAGACCGCGCTCAAGCTCGTCCGCGACCTCGACGGCCGGGCCGGAGAGGACCAGCCGCTGACGGCCTGAGTGCGCCGCGCGCCTGCGGCGCGGCCGGGCCTCGTTCAAGCGGAGCTTGCGCTCGTCGCCGATCCGGCCGTGAGCGATCCGGCCGCGCGGCGATGCTGTCCGCTGAACACGTCCTCGACCACGTCCGCCGCGCAGGGCCGGCCGAGCAGGTGGCCCTGAGCCTGCTCGCAGCCCATTTCTTCCAGCGCAATCAGCTGAGTCTGCGTCTCGACGCCCTCGGCGATCACCGTGAGCGAGAGGGCATGGCCGACGCCGAGGATCGCCTCGAGCAGCTCGCGACCCTGGCCCGCGTTGGCCAGCGCGGCTATGAAGCTGCTGTCGATCTTGAGGATGTCGACCGGCATGCGCTGCAACTGCGACAGCGAGGCGTAGCCGGTGCCGAAGTCGTCGATCGCGACACGCACACCCAGCGCCTTCATCTCCCTGAGCCGTTCACTGGCCCCAGCGACGTCGTGCATCAGCGTCGTCTCGGTGATCTCGAGCGCCAGCAGCGAGGGGTCGATTCTCGAGATCTCCAGCGCTCGGCGAACGTCTCCCGCGAATCCGTCCCGGCTGAGCTGTTGCGCCGACACGTTCACAAACACCGAGATCGGATAGCCACGGGCGTGCCATCTCGCCGCCTGCCTGCACGCCTCGCCGAGCACCCAACGACCGATCGACAGGATCAGCCCGCTCTCCTCGCTCATCGGGATGAACTCGTCCGGGGGCAGCACTCCGCGATCGGGATGGCGCCAGCGGACCAACGCCTCGACACCGCTGACCTCGTGCCTGGACAGATCGAAGATGGGCTGGTATTGCACGAACAGCTGCTCCTCGCGGAGCGCCGTGCCGAGGTCGCCTTCGAGCTCCAGGCGCCCCTCCGCGCTCGTGCTCATGCTCGCGTCAAACAGCGCATAGCGATCCTTGCCGGCCGCCTTCGCAGCGTAGAGGGCCAGGTCCGCGTCGCGCAGCAGCGCATCAGGAGTCGCGTACTGGCCGACGGCTATACCGACGCTCGCCGTGAACGACTGCGTCCTGCCTGATCCGTCGAGGTCGATTCCCCGCCGCAGGACCTCGATGATGCGGTCTGGCAGGTCGAGCGGACCCTCGCGGGTCGTCGACTCGACCAGCACGACGAACTCGTCGCCACCGAGACGGCCAACCGTGTCCTGGTCTCGCACCACGCTCTGCAGTCGCTCGCCGACGACCTGCAACAGCTGGTCTCCCGCCGCGTGGCCGAGCTTGTCGTTGACGCGCTTGAAGCCGTCGATGTCGATAAACAGCGCTCCGGCCACGCTGCCGGGGTTCCGCTCGACCCGCGCGAGCATCTGCTCGGCACGGTCCAGCACGAGCGCACGGTTGGGCAGTCCTGTCAGTGCGTCGTGCAGCGCCAGGTGGAAAAGCTCGCGCGTCTTCTCTCGAACCAGCGAAAGCGCCCGCGCGCGGCCGGTCCCGAAGACGAGGACGAGCAGGCCCAGCAGCACGCTTAGCAGGATCCCGCCGAGCAGCACCGTCAGCGCCCGTCCGTCGGCGAGCATCCCGGTCGCGGCTGCGATGCCGAGGCTCTGAACGCTCCAGCCGTTGCGCAAATCGATCCACGCGCTCTGCGCATGACGCGGTACGGTGCCGCTCCTGAAGACGACGTCGCTGGAGCCATTCCCGTAGCGGAACGTGACGGCGGTGTTGGGGTGCCCCTGCAGGGCTCGCTGCAGTACGACCCCGGGCACGAGCAGCTCTCCAAGCCAGCCGACGAAGGCCCGCCTGCGGGCGGCGACGGTCGCGGGCACCACGCCGCCCTTGTACACCGGAATCTCCACACCGAGGGTCGTGACGTTGCCCTGAACGAACGGGGCGTAGCTGCTCAGGCCGGTGTCCGGTGCCGAGGCGAGCGTGGGCGCGAGGGCGCAGTAGTCCAGGCCGGTGGGGAGATAGCTCGCGAGGCTTCTGGCCAGGCCGGCGACGGCGAAGCAGTAGTAGGGCCGCGGCCCGGGCGGCAGCACCTGGAAGCGTTCCCGCGGGCCCCGCGCGGATAATCCGAGCGGGCGCAAGGGGTTGACCGCGACCTGACGTTCAAATGCCCCAAGACGCGACGCTCGTATGCGAGCGACGAGGCCGATGTTCTGCAGCTCCGGGTAGCGCTGCAACGCGTGGACCGATTCGGCCCATTTGTCGAAGCCGGTGGGAGACGCGTCGCCGTTTGCCGCCACGTAGGCGCTCGCGCTGACGACGAGGTCTTCCTCGTGCTGGATCGCGAGCGTCAGCGTCGAGGCGATCTCCGCCGAGGTGAAGTGGAACGCCAGGCGCGCCTTCTCGGCGTCAGTCGCGGCGAGGGCGCGTGCTCCGAGCACGGATCCGACCGTACCCGCAACGACAAGCAGGCCCGTTACGAGCCAGACGCTGTGAGGACCGCGCGCGATCTGCTTCAGGCGGCCGACCCGGCCCATGCCAGACCTTCGCGACTGCGCTCCGCGCGCCGGCGGCTGGGATATTGGCTCGCTGTCGGTCAAGGTCGCTCTCCTCCGCGCGCGCAGAACGCACGCGGTCACCGGCGGATCGACCCCGTGGCGACCTTTTGTCCGAGTTAGGACAGCGGCTGGACGAATATTTGACGGGCCTCGGCCAGGGTCGCAAGCTGCTCGCGGTCGATCCACCCGAGCAGGCGTGCGCCGAGCTAGCGGGCGACGCGAACGGGAGGCCGCCGAGACGTAGCATCAAGCGGTGGACATCCGGCCCTTTGCGATCGAGCGCTTCTACGAGCGCTGGGAGTTCAGCACGGAGCTGATGCTCTCGAGCAGTGACTGCGAGTCGCTGTCGGTGGCAGACCTGCTGGCGCTCGAGCCCGACGCCACCGAGCGGCTGACCAGCCTCGGCCTGGGCTACACCGAGGTCGCCGGCTCGCCGGAGCTGCGGGCGGCGGTGGCCGCCCGCTACGAGCGCGCGAGGCCCGAGGATGTGCTGACGCTCGCCGCCGCAGAGGAGGGAATCTTCACGGCCTACCACGCGCTGCTCGGCGCCGGCGATCACGTGATCGTCGAGGCTCCCTGCTACGGATCCGCGATCGAGGTAGCCCGCAGCACCGGCGCCGACGTGAGCCTCTGGCGGCGCAGGTACGAGGAGGCCTGGGCCTACGATCTGCCGGCGCTCGAACGGCTGCTGCGCCCCAACACGAAGCTGATCTACGTCAACAGCCCGCACAACCCGACCGGCTCGCAGATGCCGCAGGCGACGTTCGAGCAGCTAGTTGCGATCGCGCGCGATCGCTCGATCGTGCTGCTCAGCGACGAGGTGTACCGCGGCCTCGAGCATGATCCGGCGGACCGCCTCCCCGCGGCCTGCGATCTCTACGAGCAGGCGATCTCGCTGAACACCGTCTCCAAGGCCTACGGGCTTCCGGGGCTACGGATCGGCTGGCTGGCAAGCCGCGACGCGACGCTGCTCGATCGCATTCGCGAGCTGAAGCTCTACACGACGATCTGCTCGAGCGCGCCGAGCGAACTGCTTCTCGCGCTCGCCCTGCGCCACGCCGACACCCTCGTCGAGCGAAGTCGCGAGCTCGTGCTCGTGAACCTCCCGCTCCTGGAGGCCTTTCTCGAGCGACGCCGCGACCTGTTCGAGTGGGTCCCGCCCACGGCGGGGCCGATCGGCTTCCCCCGGGTGAGCGGCAGCTTCGACGTGCAGCGCTGGTGTGAGCAGACGGCGGAGCACGCAGACGTGCTGCTTTTGCCGGGAGCCGTCTATGGGGAGCCCCGGCACGTCCGCTTCGGGTTCGGAAGGGCGAACCTGCCGCAGGCGCTCGAACGCCTCGATGCCCATCTCGGCTGAGGCGCCGCCCGCTACAGCACCTTCGAGAGGAACTCCCTGGTGCGCTGCTCGCGCGGATGCTCGAGCACCTCAGACGGGCCTCCCGCCTCCACCACGATCCCGGCGTCCATGAACACGACGCAGTCGGCCACTTCCCGCGCGAAGCCCGTCTCGTGCGTGACGACGATCATCGTCATACCTTCGCCGGCGAGCCGCTTCATCGCCTGAAGCACGTCACCCACAAGCTCGGGATCGAGCGCCGAGGTGGGCTCGTCGAAGAGCATCAGCTTGGGTTCCATCGCAAGCGCCCGGGCGATCGCCACTCGCTGCTGCTGTCCGCCCGAGAGCTGCGCCGGATAGCTGTCGAGCTTGTCCGGCAGCCCGACGCGACCAAGCAGCTCGCGGGCGCGCGAACCCGCCTGCTCCCGCGAGAGCTTCCTCACGAGGATCGGCGCGCACGTCACGTTCTCAAGCGCGGTCATGTTGGGAAACAGGTTGAACTGCTGGAAGACCATCCCGATCTCCGAGCGCTTGCGGGCGACCTCGCGTTCGCGCAGCTCGTGAAGCGTGGCGCCGACCTGGCGGTAGCCGACGAGCTCCCCGTCCACGGACAGGCGGCCGGCGTCGATCTTCTCGAGATGGTTTATGCAGCGCAGAAAAGTGGACTTGCCCGAGCCGGAGGGCCCGAGCAGACACATGACCTCGCCTGGCAGGACCTGCAGCGTGATTCCCTTCAGGACCTCCTGGCGCGCGAAGCGCTTATAGACGGCCTCGGCCTTGACCATCGGCTCGCTCACCGCCGCTCGCCTCCGCCCGGGCCGACATGGACCCGGTGGCGTCCGAAGGCCAGCATCCCCCTCAGCATCCGGCCGGCGAGCGGGGTCTGTCCCTCGCGCGAGGACCCGCGTCCGTAGTAGCGCTCGAGGTAGTACTGCCCGATATAGAGAACACTGGTGCAGACGATGTACCAGATGCTCACCACGATCAGAAGCGGGATCGTCTTGAAGTTGGCCGAGTAGATCCCCTCGGCCGCGAACAGCAGATCGGCAACGGCAATGACGCTCACCAGTGAAGTCGTCTTGAGCATCGAGATCGTCTCGTTGCCCGTCGGCGGGATGATCACCCGCATCGCCTGCGGCAGCACGATCCTGGCCATGGTCTGCAGGCGCGTCATCCCGAGCGACCGCGCGGCGTCTTCCTGGCCCGACGGCACGGAGATGATGCCGGCGCGGACGATCTCCGCCATGTAGGCGCCCTCGTTCAGTCCGAGTCCCAGGATCGCCGCGGTGAACGGCGTGATCAGCGTGTTCGCGTCCGGATGCACGAACGCCGGCCCGAACGGGATCCCGAGCGCGATCTTCGGGTAGAGCGCGCTGACGTTGTACCAGAAGAGCAGTTGCACGAGCACGGGCGTGCCGCGAAAGAACCAGATGTAGAGCCAGCTCCCGCTTGCGAGGAGGGGATTGGGAGACAGGCGCATCACGGCGAGCACGACCCCGAGAACAATCCCGATGACCATCGCGATCACGGTCAGCTCGATCGTCACGCGCAGGCCTTCGAGGATCCGTTCGTCGAAGACGTATTCGCCGACGACGCCCCATTGGAAATTCGGGTTTGTGACGACGGATCGGACGATCGCGACCGCGAGCACGAGCACGATCGCGGCCGCGACCCAGCGGCCGGGCCGCCGCACCGGGACGGCCCGGATATCCTCGGGCCGCCCCGCCGGCTCGGTGCCCGGTACCGAGGACACCGCGCTTCAGCTCAGCTCGTGGCGCCGTTGATCTTCGGTTCGCTGATCGCTCCGGACTGAATGCCCCACTTCGTGAGGATCCGCGTGTACGTTCCCTTCGACATGAGTTCCTTCAGCGCTTCGAGCATCGGCTGCGCCATGCCGTTGTTCTTGGGAATCGCGAGCCCGTACGGCTTGAAGTTGTAGCTTTCGCCGATCAGCTTGAAACCGCCGTTCGACAGTTTGATCTGATAGGCGACGACCGGCGAGTCGGCCATGCCGAGTTCCGCCCGGCCACTGGCAACCGCGAGGTTGACAGGGTTCTGTCCCGGGAAGCTGAGCGACGTGACTGCCTTCTTGCCTTCTTTCGTGCACTTCTTGCTCTGTTCCGCGGCTCCTTCTTCCTCCACCGTCCCCTTCTGGACCGCCACCGACTTGCCGCACAGGTCGGCGAGCTTGGTTACCCCGGGGTTCGCCGGGCTCTTCGCGTAGAACGAGATGCCCGCGGAGTAATAGGTGACGAAGTCCACCGTTTTCTCGCGTTCCTTGGTGTCGGTGAACGACGACGCGCCGATGTCGTACCTGCCCGCCGCAAGCCCAGGGATGATCGTTTCGAAGTTCGAGTTGATGACGTTCACTTTCAGCCCCATGACTTCGGCGAGCGCCCTTACCAGGTCAGGATCCATGCCGATCACCGTGTGCCCGTCGGGAGCGAGGAACTCGTTGGGGGCGTACTGGGCTTCACTCGCGACGTTCAGCGTGCCTTTCGATTTGATCGCCGACGGCACCTTTGCCTCGATCGCCGGGTTCGCCGCCACCGCCAGGCTCACGGTCGAGGTCGAGCTGGTCGTGCTCGTGCTGCTGGTGTTGGAACTGCTGCCGCAGCCCGCCAGCGCGAGCAAGGCGAGCAGGGGCGCGCCGATTCGGGCGGCCATCTTGCTCATCGAAACCTCCTCTGGGAGTGGACGTTTGCCCCGGACTCCTCGAGGCCGCCCAAGTATAAGAGTGGCGCTCCCGGCTAAGATCGCGGGCTAAGATCGCACCGATGCGTATGCGCGGCGTTCTGATCCTGGCCGCATGCGCGCTCTGCCTCTCAATCCAGTTGGCCGGCTGCGGCTCGAGCTCGGGTCCCGCCCACCCGAAGCAGCCGTCCGCCGCACGGGCGAGCGTATCCATGCCAACGGTGGCGGCACCCGCCACGTGGCACGATCCGACCGGCACGAGCACCGCCAGCCACCCGCCTGCAAAGCGCGCCCTGCCACTGCCGCCTAGCAAGCCGACCGGCGAACTCGCACGCAAGGAGGTCTCCGGCAAGGTCGGAAAGGTCGACGCCCTGCCTGCTGGGGCGAGCTCGGGAGGAAGCTTTGTCGCGCCGGGGGCCCCATCGGACGCGCAGATCCGGGCCGAAATCGCGGCGGCCCGCAAGGCGGGGATCATCCTGCCGCAGGGGAACTCGGCGCAGTCCTTCGAACAGGGTGCGACGTATGTCGGCGGCGGTGGAGGAGGGGTGTGGGCGTTCCCGATCCAGCCCGTCGCGGTCGCGCTCGCACCGCAGACGTGGAGCGAAGACCAGGGCATCGACATCGCGACGGCGCACGGCGCCTGCGGCAACGCGGCGGTCGAGGTCGCGCTTACCGCGGGAACGGTCGTGCGCGAGGGCATTTCGGGGTTCGGGCCCTATGCGCCCGTGATCCGCATCGACGCCGGTCCCTATGCAGGTTGGTATGTCTACTACGGTCATGCTGCCCCGGCACTGGTCGCTGTCGGCGAACACGTGCAGGCGGGCCAGCCCGTCGCCGAGGTCGGATGCGGGGTCGTGGGGCTCTCCTCGGGGCCGCACCTGGAGATCGGGCTGACGCCGCCCGGCGGCTCGACGTGCTGCCCGGCGATCGGTGAGACCTCTCCCGTCATGAACGGCCTGCTGCGCCAGCTATACCAGGGCCCTGCCTGAGCGCTGACGCGTTTCCTGCACGCCCGTCCAGCCGTTCCGCTACTCTTGTGCCCGCCTAATCCGGGACGGACGTCCCGGAGCGGGGGAACCAAGTTGTTGGGGCGAGTTCCGCGGTAATCCGCGGAAGGCGCAAGTCGCTAGCCCGTCAGCTAACTCCGTCGGCCGACGAAAGGGTCAGTTTGCTGCGCCGACGGACCTATGCGATGGGCCTCGTGCTTGTTTCGCTCGTGGGCATTTCGAGAATGGTGGGCAGCGCCTTCGCTGGGGACACCGGCGGCACGGCGATCGCTCCCACGACGCCTGCGGCGCCCGTGGCTCCCGCCGCCCCTGCAGGCGGTGGCGCGACGGGACGCGCGAACCCCAGCAGCCCAGGCAACATCCCGGTGCAGGTCTTCGCGCATTCCCCCTATCCGCCGAGCAGCCACGGCTGGGTGTTCCCGCTCTATCCGCTCGCGCGCGTCGCCGCGAGGAGCTGGTGGTCGCTCGACCAGGGAGTGGACGTCGGCGGAAACGCCAACCAGTGCGGCCCGAACCTCTTGGAGCTCGCCGTGTCGAGCGGGACGATCGTCCGCGAGGGGCTCGACGGCTTCGGCTCCTTCGCGCCGGTGTTGCTCGTGGAAAGCGGCCCGGACCATGGCCGCTACGTCTACTACGGACATGCGGCCCCCGCGCTCGTGCCCGTCGGCGCCCATGTCAGCGCCGGCCAGCCGATCTCCGAGGTCGGCTGCGGGACGGTCGGCATCTCCTCGGCACCGCATCTCGAGCTCGGGATGAACCCGCTCGGAGCTAGCAGCCCCGAGGAAATGCCCGCCGTCGGCGAGACATCCCGCGAAACCTTCAGCGATCTCGTCGCCGCCTACCGGACCGCAGCTGCGGCGGTGAAGGCGCGGCAGGCGACACGGACTCGCACTCACCGCGCGGCGGGTGCCCGCTTTCGCCACTAGGGTGGCGCCCGCTGGCCGCAATGGCGAGGGGGTCCAGGCGGGCTAAGGGATCGCGGGTGCCGTGCCGATGAGTGGCTTGTGCTGCTCCTTACTCGCTTCCTTCCCGCCTGGCAGCGTACGCGGCGACCGGCCTTTGCCGCTGTCCTGACGGCGGCGTTCGCGACCCTCATCCTCGTCATGGCGGCCCCGGCGGGCGCGGTCATATCCGAAGGCTTCGGCGTGCAGCGTCGTGCAGAACCGACCGTTACCTTCGAACCGCTGCAGTATCACGGTGGTCCGGTGCTGCACAGCTCCAATTCGTATGCGATCTACTGGGATCCGCTTGGGATCTACCGCGAAGACTGGCAGCAACTGATCGACCGGTATTTCCATGACGTCGGGACAGAAAGCGGCACGCTCGGCAATGTCTTCGCGCTCGAGGCTCAATACGCCGACGCGTCCGGGCACGCAGCGAACCAGTCGACCTTCCGCGGTGCCTACACCGACAAAACTGCGTATCCAACGACCGGCAACTGCAGCGATGCTGCCGAATTCGCCTGCCTCACCGACCAGCAGATCCAGACCGAGCTGCAGCACGTCATCAGCTCCGGCGCGCTGCCGGGTGCGACTGGGCCGGCCGTCTACTATCTGCTGACGCCTCCGGGCGTGACGGTCTGCACGGACGCTGGCGGCAAAGGCAACTGCTCGGACTCGACGGCCGCGCCGAAAACCCCGCCGAACGGCATCTGCGGATACCACTCGACGATGAGCTCGGGCGGCGGCGCGGTCATCTACGCGGTGCAGCCGTGGACGGCCGGAGAAGCGGGATTCATCGAAAGCTTCGAACCGACCGTGACAAGTAAACCCTTTCCTGAAGAGCTTGCGTGCCAGGACGCCGTCTCCCTCAAGGAGCCCAACCAGGTCGGGCTTGACAAATACACCAGCTACGCCGCCGGCCTTCCAGATGTGATCATCAATGACCTCAGCATCGAGCAGCGCAACATCGTCGTCGACCCGCTTTTGAACGGCTGGTACCAGACGGCGTCCAGTGCGGAGCAGGGAGACCTGTGCAAGTGGGACTTTGGGCCGCCGCCCGACACCCCGCCCACGCCTGACAAAAACACACGCGCCGTGAATCTGTCCGATCAGACGATCAACGGTCACCCCTATTACCTCCAGTGGGCCTTCAACAGCGCGGACACGACCGTCGGACGAGGGCTCGTATGCTGGCCGGGTGTCGCGCTCGAACCGCGGTTCACGGCTCCGAACACGGTAAACAGCGGCGATGTCGTGGGCTTTGACGGGACCGAGTCGTTCTTCACCTTCGACGCGAACACGAAAGGCCTCCCGCCCACCGAGCCTTACCAGGGGGCCGTCTACAGCTGGAACTTCGGAGACGGTACGTCGGTGTCGGGCGCAACCGACGCGAGCGTTTTCCACTCATATCAATACGGTGGCAGCTACCCCGTGACACTCACGGTGACCGACGGCGGCGGGAATGTCGCCAGCATCGTCCATGAAGTCGTCGTGAATGGGCCGAAGCCTCCTGCCGCGTCTAAAGAAGCGGCCGGCGGCGGCACGGGCAGCTCGGCTGGATCGGGGGGAGCAACGTCAGGTGCAGGTTCCCCGAGCGGTGGCTCGGCCTCCGTGCCGCCACCCCTCGCCACCGCGGCCGCCGTCACTCACAGCCTTCGCAGCGCCCTGCGCAAAGGCCTCGTCATTCGCTATTCGGTCAACGAGCAGGTAGCGGGACACTTCGAGGTGCTGCTCAGCCGCGCAACCGCACGCCGTCTCGGGATCCGCGGTACGCAAGCCTTCGGCCTCCCCGCCGGCACCCCGCCGCAGGTGATCATCGGCCGAGCCGTCCTCGTCACGACCTCCGCCGGGCGCAGCACGGTCAACATCCAGTTCTCCAAGCGCACCGCCTCCCGCCTGGCGCGACTTCACAGCGTTCCCCTGATGCTGAGGCTGTTCGTGCGCAACGCCGCCTCTCATAGCCCCGCGACGACGACGGTCCTCAGCACCGTCACGCTCGGTCACTAACCGCTCGCGCCGGGCGTCAATCCGAGCGGTCCCGCCTTCGCCGGGCGCGCGCGGAGTCGCGAAACACGAAATACCAGAGTGCCGCGATCAGCAGGTAACCCACAGCTACCGACGCCACCGAGATAACGGCGAGTCCGGTGCTTTCGCCCCCGGCTGATTCGCCGCCAAGCGCCAGCGGCAGGGAGAACGTCGCCGCGCCGATCGAGATCACGAACGCCGCTCGCCCCTCACAACCCGGGCCAGTGGCGCACGACGAAGCCGCTGTTGTCCGTCGTGCCGACCTGCCAGCGCGAGGCGTAGACGCCGCTGCGCCCGGCGGTGTTGTACATGATCCCGTCCACATACATGTAGGTGTGGCCGGCCGCTGCGTAGACGGTGATGTAGCGCCCGGGCCCGGGCGCGCCCCAGCTCTCGAGTTCTCCCGAGGTCTCGGGCGCCGCCAACAGGCCGCCCGCCGCGAGCGCGTAGCTCACCGAGCCGGAGCAGTCGTAGGCGTTGTCCACGAACGACGCATGGCCGCCACCGAAGACGTAAGGGAAATCCGCGATTGCATTGGCGCCGGCGATGACCTTCTGGACGACTTCGGGGACGGCGGTGGGGATCGCGATCGCCCCGTTTCCGCCGATCGAGCGACCACCCGCGACGGGTGTGAGCTGCTGCTGCTGCGCGCGCTGGGCGCTCTGTTCCACCGCCTTCATCTGTGCGAGCTCGGTGCGCACTTCCGCATCGGAGGGGGCTCCGGCCGCCACAACCGCTTCGCCCGCCTTCGCCGGCGTGGCGGCGGCGGAATGATGCACCTTGCCGGCAACCGGGAAGCTGCTCGCTTCCTGCGGGTCGGCGACCTCCCTTCTCACCCCGACACTCGGCGGGCCCGCCGCGAGCGCCGGCACAGCATGGCCAGGGATGGCGGTCTTGGGCGCCTGCCCTGACCCGCCATTGCCCGCTCCCACCGCCGATGACCCGCAGCCGGCAAGCGCCGCGAGCGCCAGCAGGCAGCCACACGCGATGGTCGCCTTGCGGCGCAGCGATGTCATCCAGCAAGGCTAGCGCGGGTGTCCGCCGTGCCGTCTCGCTACCCTAAACGGATGCCTGAGCAAGCCAGCGCCGTCCAGGTGCGCCCGCATCTGCGGCTACTGCACGGGATGCGCCGGCCGGCCAACTGGCTGCAACTGGTGCGCTTTGGGCTCGTCGGCGGCATCGGCTTCGCGGTGAACCTCGCCGTGTACGCCTTCTGCGTGCACGTGCTGGGGCTCGACTATCACGTGGCAGCAGTCGCCGCCTGGCTCGTCGCGGTGATGAACAACTTCATCCTCAACCGGCATTGGACGTTCGACGCGAGCGACGGGCGCGTGCATTTCCAGGCGATGCGCTTCCTAATTGTCAGCCTCGTCGCGTTCGGGTTCAGCCTGCTGCTGCTCACGCTGTTCGTGGAGGTCGCGGGCATCGCGAAGGTCCCGGCGCAGGCCCTGGCGGTGGCGGCCTCGATGCCGCTCAACTTCCTCGGGAACAAGCTGTGGAGCTTCCGCAGCGAGGTCGCGATGGTCACGATAGAGGCCTGAGCGCGACGCCTGTCGAGCTATTGGCCGGCGCTTATTTCGTACCTATACTCTGGCTCCACCCCTCGGAGGATCTTTGTGCAGGAGATGGTCATCTACGGCGTCAGCTTCGACATGGTTGGCAAGCAGCCGATCGTGCTCCTGAAGACAGTTGACGGCAACAAGTTCCTCCCGATCTGGATCGGCCACCCGGAGGCTGCGTCGATCCTGATGAAGCTGCAGGGCGCGGGGACGCCCCGGCCGATGACCCACGACCTGCTTTGCGACATCCTCGGCGAGCTGGACGTGAAATGCACCCAGGTCTCGGTTACGGAGCTGCGCGAAAACACCTTCTTCGCCTCGATCACGCTCACCGTCGCCGGCCGTGAGCTCGAGATCGACTCCCGCCCGAGCGACGCGATCGCGCTCGCCGTGCGCTCGGGCGCACCCATCTACGCCGCGGAGGAGGTCATCTCCGAGTCGGCGATCGAGTTCGAGCACGACATCGAGGAGTCCGAGGACGTCGTCGAGAAGTTCAAGGAGTTCCTCGATCAGGTCTCGCCCGAGGACTTCGCCGCCGGCGACTCCTAACGCGTGAACGCGCTGGCAAGGATCCGGCCGACGAGCTCGTCGAAGCCGATCCCGGCCGCATCAGCCGCCTGTGGCAGCAGGCTTGTTTCCGTCATGCCCGGTATCGAGTTCGTCTCCAGCACGGCGAGCTCGCCGCTCTCCTCGTCGAGCATCAGGTCGACCCGCGCCACGCCGTGGCAGCCGAGCAGCCGGTACGCGTCGAGCGCCAGCTGCTGGGCGCGGGCGGTCGTCTCGGCGTCGAGCTCAGCGGGACAGACGAACGTGGTCATCCCGATCTGATAGCGGGACTCGTAGTTGTAGAAGTCCTCCTCACGCGGGATCGCCTCGACGATCGGGAGTGCAGAAGGTTCGTCCCCCGCGCTCGCTGGGTCGAGCACCGAGACGGCCAGATCGCGGCCCTTGACATAGCGCTCGATCAGGATCTTGCGGTCATAGGAGAAGGCTCCCACCATGGCCGATGGCAGCTCCTCGGCCGAATGAGCGAACTTGACGCCCAGCGCCGAGCCGCCTCCGGCCGGCTTGACGACGAGCGGGAACCCGAGCGCCCGCTCGATTGGTCCGACCGCCGCGCCGGCGCCCAGCGCTTTGACGGATGTCTCACGCAGGACACGGAACTCCGGCGTCGGGATGCCGGCCTCGCGCATCAGGTACTTGGCGAGCACCTTGTCGGCACACCGCACGCACGCAGAAGGCCCGGAGCCGGTGTAAGCGATGCCCAGGGCCTCCAGCAGCTCCTGCACGGTGCCGTCCTCGCCGTCGCCTCCATGCAGGGCGACGAACGCGGCATCCGGGCGCTCGTCGCTCAGCCGCGCGACGAAGTCCGGCCCCGGGTCGATCGCGACCGTGTCGTACGCGAGGCGTCTCAGCGCCTCTTGAACGTGCGCGCCCGAGCGCAGCGAGACATTGCGCTCGAGCGAGGCGCCTCCCCTCAGGATCGCGACGCGCCCGGTGTTGGAGGTCGAGCGCTCAGGGCGCTCGGGGCGTTGGCTCATCGATCCCGGCGCCGCCGCTTGCCCTCGTCATTTCGGCGCGGCAGGTGCAGCACGTCGGCCAGCCCCGGCTCTCGCGCGCTCTGAGCCTCCGGCTGGGGGGGATCCGTACCGGCCGCGACCGTGGGCGAGGATCCGCTGAGGGCGCCGAGCAGTCCGGCCTGGCCACCGAGAGCCTCTCCGATGCGGCGCATCCCCTCCCGGATGTCGTCGTCGGCGACGCCCGCGAAGTTCAAGCGCATCGAGGAGGAGCCGCTGCGCTCGTCGGTGTAGGCGGCGCGACCCGGGACGAAGGCGACGCCCTCGCTGCGGGCGAGCAGGTCGGTCGTATCGACGTTGCCGTGTAGCGTCGTCCAGATGAACAGGCCTCCCTCGGGCCTCGTCCAGTCCGCCCTGCCGCCGAAGTGCTCCTCCAGCGCCTCGAGCATCACGTCGCGTCTGCGCCTGTAGAGGGACTTGAGGGTCTCGAGATAGTCGCGCCAGTCGCATTGCGAGAAGTAGGCCGTCACGAACAGCTGCGTCATCGGCGAGCTGCACAGATCTGCGCCCTGCTTGCCGAGGTTCAACTTCTCCAGCACAGCCCGCGGGGCCACCGCCCAGCCGAGCCGCAGCCCGGGCGAGAGGATCTTCGAGAAGGTGCCCAGGTAGATCACGAGGTCCGAGGTGCCGCCCTGCCCGGCCGCCTGTGCGTCCAGCGAGTAGAGCGTCGGAAGTGGCTCGCCCTCATAGCGCAGCAGCCCGTAGGGGTTGTCCTCGAGTACGAGCAGCTCGCGCTCGCGGGCGACCTCGACGAGTCGGCGCCTGCGCGGGAGCGACATCGTCACGCCGCCCGGGTTGTGGAAGTTGGGGATCGTGTAGATGAACTTCGGTCGCCTGCCCTGCTCGTGCAGGCGGTCGAGCACGCTCTCCAGAGCGTCGATCGGCATACCGTCGGCGTCCATCTCGATCTGCTCGACCTGAGCCTGATATGCGCTGAAGGTCGGCACGGCCCCGGGGTACGTAGGCGCCTCGGCGACGATCACGTCGCCGGGGTCGATCAGCGTCTTGCAGACGAGATCGATCACCTGCTGGCCGCCCGTCGTGACTATGACCTCGCTTGGATCGACCGCCGTTCCCTCGGCGGCCATCACCTCCACGATGCATTCCACGGTCGCCTCCATGCCTTCGGTAGGGCCGTACTGCAGCGCGCGCGCGGTGGACTCGGCCGCCACCGAGGCCATCAGCTGGGCGTACAGCTGCGGTGGGAAAGTGCTCGTGTCCGGAAGGCCCCCGGCCAGCGAGATCACGTCCGGGCGCTCGGTCAGCGCCATCATCTCCCGCATGGCCGAGCTTTTCATGCCACGCGTGCGCGCTGCGAACAAGCCCTCGTAGCGCGCGAGCTCGTGTGCCGTGGGTCGGGCTCCACGCCCGTCGCCCGCTCCACTCGTTGATCGCGTCATCGTCTGCCGCCTATATTCGCCGCCGAGCTCCCGCTACCTCGCGGCGACGGGCCTCTTGGCCGCCTGGGGAGTCGTCTATCGTCCGGGCCGATCCAGATCCACCAGCACGGCACGGTAGCGCACCTCCCGACCCATATCGCATGCACGGAACCTTCTTCTACATCGGCCTTGGCGGCGGGCTGGCGGCCGCCTGCGGGGTGCGACCGTTCCTGCCGGTGCTGCTCGCGGGCGCGCTCGGGTCGGCGGGGGCGCTCGGCGTCAGCTTCGCGCACGGACGCTTCGACTTCCTGCAGTCCAGCTGGTGGCTGCTCGCAGTCGCCGTCGCATTCGTGCTCGCGTACGCGCTTCAGTTGACGCTCGGCCTCGCGCCGACGCTGGACCCCGATGCCGAGCGCTCGCGCGCCGAGCCGTTCGCAGCGGCCCTCTCGGGCGTGGCCTACGGAACCGGTGCGCTGCTGTTCGCCGGCACGCTCGCAGCCCACGGGGACCTCTGGTGGCCCGGGCTGCTCGGAGGCCTCGCTGCGGCCGGCCTCGCCCAGCGCGCCGTCGCTCCCGTGGTCGCCCGGGCCCGTGCCCGGTTGGCGGACCGCGAGGCCCGCGAGGCCGTCACCGTCTATCTCGACTCCGCCTCGCTGCTGCTCGCGGCCTTCGTCGCGCTGCTGCATCCGCTCGGCTACGTGGTCGTCGGGCTGCTCGCGTGGCTCCTGCTGCGCTCTCGCGCTCGCGCCGGCGCGAAGTATGCGGGCCTGCGCATCCTGCGCCGCTAGATGCCGCCGAAGCTCGTCCTTTGCGTGATCGATGCGATGGCGCCCGAGATGCTCGAGCGCACCGTCGCCTCGGGTGCGGCCCCGGTGCTCGAGCGGTTGATGGAGCGCGGGCGTTACGTGCCCTCGTGCGTGGCCGCGTTTCCCTCGGTCACGCCAGTGTGCGCCGCCTCGATCGTCACGGGAGTCGGCCAGGATGACCACAGGATCCCGGCGATGAACTGGTTTCACCGCGAGGAGCACCGCTACGTCGAGTACGGCTCGAGCTTCCGCGCCGCTCAGCGGTTCGGCATTGCCCGCCAGCTGACGGACACCGTCTACAACATGAACCGCGTCCACCTCTCCTCTGAGACGCCCACGGTGTTCGAGTCGCTCGACGACGCCGGCGTACGCACGGCTGGAACGACTTATCTCATGTACCGCGGGCGCTACCGCCATGAGCCGCAGCGGGACACGACGCTCACGCGCGTCGCCTCCCGGCTGATGCGCCACCCGGTGATGGGTCCCCGCGAGCTCTTCTATGCCGACATCTTTGCCTCGCGCCGCACCAGCTGCCGCTCGGGCCTGGGCATGCCGGGAGTGCGCGACCGTCACTCGGGGTGCGTCTCGAGCTACCTGGTCGAGAACGACCTCTTCGACTTCCTGCTGCTGTCGCTTCCGGACAACGACTGGTACTCGCACAAGTACGGCCCCGATGCCCAGGTGCGCTCGCTCGCCCAGGCCGATCTGCAGCTCGCGCGCGTGATGGACGCGGCGGGCGGCGTCGAGCGGTTTCTCGACGAGCACGCAGTGATCGCGATGGCGGACCACTCCCAGGCGCCGATCACCGCCACGATCGCCCTTCAGGACGAGCTCGGCGAGATGGGCGTGCTCGGGCCCACGCGGTCCTCGAGCGACTCGCGCGATGAGCAACCCCGGATCGCGGTGTGCCCCTCCCAGCGCGCCGCGATGGTCTACGCGCTGCGCGAGTCAGAACGCGACTCGATTCGCGCGCTCGTCGAGGCGCGTGCGCACACCATGGAGGGCGTCGACCTGGTCATGTGGCTCGAGCGCGACGCACATGAGGCTCCCCGCGAGGGCGTGATCTCCAGCCCGGAGCACGGAGAGCTGCGCTTCAGCCCCGGCGACTCAGTGGTCGATCCCCGCGGCGGCAGATGGAGCGTCGACGGCGCGCTGGCTGTGATCGACGGCGCGATCGAGGAGGGCGTGCTGCACACGCCGTCCTACCCCGACGCGCTCTCGCGCGTGTGGT
>DATMQG010000030.1:0-2156 GCA_035566835.1 Solirubrobacteraceae bacterium | reverse complement strand
GCTCGCCCTCATCGAGGGGCTCACGGTCGACGCGGGCCGCATGCTCGAGAACCTCGGCCTCACCCGCGGCGCCCTCTTCTCCCAGCGCATCCTCCTCGCCCTCATCGAGCGCGGGTGGACGCGCGATGACGCCTACCGGCTGGTTCAGGCGCTCGCCCAGAAGGCCTGGGACGAGGGCACCGACCTGCGCGAGCTGCTCGCCGCCGACGAGCGGGCGCGCGAGCTAGATCTCGATGGGATCTTCGACTACGGCCACTACGTCCGCTACGCCGCCGAGATCATCGGCCGGCTGGACGCGATCGCCTGATCGGACGCTCAGGATCGCCCGATCCCGCTGGTAGCATCGCCTTACGTGACCACCCTCGCCGACCTGCCCCTAATCGCCAGCGGGAAGGTCCGCGAGATGTACGACCTGGCCGACGCCGAGGGCTCGTCGCAGGCCCCCAGCCTGCTGATGGTCGCAAGCGACCGCATCTCCACCTACGACGTCGTGCACCCGACGCCGATCCCCGACAAGGGCAAGGTCCTCACGGGGCTGTCTGTGTTCTGGTTTCAGATGACGGGCCACATCGTCGCCAACCACCTGATCTCGGCGACCGACGGCGTGCCCGAGGAGGCGAGGGGCCGCGCGCTCGTCGTTCGCCGCCTGCAGATGCTCCCAGTCGAGTGCGTCGTCCGCGGCTACATCACCGGCTCCGGATGGAAGGACTACCAGGCGAGCGGCAAGGTCTCGGGGATCGAGCTCCCGAGCGGCCTGCGCGAGTCCGAGCGCCTGCCGCAGCCGATCTTCACGCCGAGCACGAAGGCGCTCGAGGGGCACGACGAGACGATCGACTTCGACCGCGCCGCCGAGCTAACCGGCGACCGCGCGCTGATGAAGCGTGTCGCCGAGGTCTCGGTCGAGCTCTATTCCTTCGGCGCCGACCACGCCCGCGCGCACGGCGTGATTCTGGCCGACACGAAGTTCGAGTTCGGTCTCGACGAGGATGGCGAGCTCGTCGTGGGCGACGAGGTGCTCACGCCCGACTCCTCCCGCTACTGGCCCGCCGAGGGCTTCGAGGTGGGCCGCTCCCAGCCGAGCTTCGACAAGCAGTACGTACGCGACTGGGCCACCGCGAGCGGCTGGGACAAGAGGCCCCCCGCTCCCCCCATCCCCGACGACGTCGTGGCGGGGACGCGTGCCCGCTACGTCGACGCCTACGAGCGCATCACCGGCGAGTCCTTCCAGGCATGGCTCGAGCGCACGTCCGCCGGGGCAGCTGCGTGAGGGCGCGTGTGCTGATCCGACCCAAGGCCGGCATCCTCGACCCGCAGGGCGACGCCGTGCAGCGCGCGCTCCCCGCCCTCGGCTTCGCGGGCGTCTCACGCGTCCACGTCGGCCGGCTGATCGAGCTCGACGTCGAGGATCCCGCTCAGCTTGAGCCGATGTGCGAGAAGCTCCTCGCCAACCCGCTCGTCGAGGACTACGAGGTCGAGCTGCTCGACGGTAGCGGCTGAGAAGAAGTGAAGTTCGGCGTCCTCCAGTTCCCCGGCTCGTGCGACGAGGTCGACGCGCTGAGTGCGGCCCGGCGCGTCGGCGACGCCGAGCTGATCTGGCACCGCGATCGCGACCTCGCGGGAGCCGACGCGATCATCGTCCCCGGCGGCTTCTCCTACGGCGACTACCTGCGCGCCGGCGCCATCGCCCGCTTCTCCCCGGCGATGGAGGCCGTGATCGACTTCGCGCGCGAAGGAGGCCTCGTGCTCGGAATCTGCAACGGCTTCCAGGTCCTCTGCGAGGCCCACCTGCTGCCGGGCGCGCTGCTTCCAAACGTCAACCTGCGCTTCACCTTCCGCCAGGTCGAGCTCGACGTCGTCCAACCCGACACTGCCTTCACGCTCGCGTGCACGAGCGCCACGCTGAGCATCCCGGCGAAGCACTCCTGGGGGCGCTACTACGCCGACGAGCAGACCCTCCGCGCGATGGAGTCCTGCGGCCAGGTCGTGCTGCGCTACGCCCCCGGCCACAACTTCAACGGCTCGCTCGGGGACATCGCCGGCGTGCGCAACGAGGCCGGCAACGTCTTCGGCCTGATGCCCCACCCCGAGCACGCCGTCGACGGGCTCACCGGCGGCTCCACGGACGGGCTTCAGATCTTCGAGTCGATGCGCCTCAC
>DATMQG010000029.1:0-47876 GCA_035566835.1 Solirubrobacteraceae bacterium | reverse complement strand
TATTTCGCGCACGAGCCTTGCTTGATCTGTTCCATGAACGGACAGGCCTTGGTGTTGGCCGGCGTCTCCCCGAAGGAGATCGCCTGTTCGGCTTGGACTTTCGGCGTCGACACCCAGTTCACCCATTTGTAGGCGCAGTTGGGGTGCTTGGCGTGTGCCGAAAGCATCCACGTGTCGGCCCAGCCGGTCGCCCCCTCGGCGGGGATCAGTTCGCTTACGGGCACTTTGTCGGCCTGCAGGTTGTTCGTCTGCAGCGGCCACGCCGCGCCGACCACCACATCGCCGTTCTTGAAGAGTTCCACCTCGTCCGCAGCAGCGGTCCAGTACTTCTTCACCAGCGGCCGCTGCTGTTTGAGCAGGCTGACGGCTGCGTTCAGCTGCGCTTCGGTCAGCTCATACGGATCGGTGATGCCCAGGCTAGGCTGCGTCTTCGACAGGTAGAGGGCAGCATCGGCTATCTGAATCGGGTTGGCGGGGACAGTCACGACTCCTTTGTACTTCGGACTGTAGATCGCTTCCCAGCTCGTCGGCACCGGTTTCACCTTGCTGCTGTTGAACAGCAGCACGTTCGGTCCCCACTGCAGCGAGATCCCGTAGTGCACGCCGTTCACCGTGTTGTGCGAGGGCGACTGCAGCTGCGGGATGAAGTTCTTCCATTCGGGAACGAGATTGACGTTCATCGCCGCGACGTTGCCACCGCTGATCAGGCGCAAGCTGGCGTCGCCGGAGGCGGACACCATGTCATAGGTGCTGCCTCCGCCCTGGCGCATGAGCGTCACCATTTCATCGGAGGAGCCCGCGTACTTGGCATGCACCTGGCAGCCAGTCGCTGCTTCGAAGGGCTTCACCCATTCGGGCTGCGCGTAGCCTTCCCACGCGACGAGGTTCAGCTGGCCCTCTCCCGCGCCGACTTTCGTCGGCACGCTGCTGGAGGACGAGCTGCTCGAGCCGCAGGCGGCCACTCCGATGGTCATCGCTCCCAGGACCGCCGCCAAGGCCCAATCGATCTTCGCAAACCTCATCGTTCACTCTCCTCTTCCCGATTGACATCAAGCTCTGACTCGTCGTCTCTGCGCCAGGCAAGCCTCACGCGGTGGCCCCGCTCCTGGAGGACGCTCGCCGCCGACGTGTCGAGGTTCTGTCTCACCACCATGAGCGTCTCGCCGCTCTCGAGCTCGACCACGTAGCGCGTCACCGAGCCTAGATACGCCACCTCGCGCACGATGCCTGCAGCGTCCGCAACGTCCGCCTCCCCCTCGGCGAGCATTCGGATCTTCTCCGGGCGCACCGTGTAGCGGCGCCCGTCGCGCTCGATCACGTTGGAGGTGCCCACGAACCCGGCCACGAACTCGTTGACGGGGCTCTCGTAGATCTCGCCGGGCGTCCCGACCTGCTCGAGGCGACCGTCGGAGAACACGGCGATGCGGTCGCTCATTGTCAGCGCCTCGTCCTGGTCGTGCGTGACATAGACGAACGTGATGCGCTCGCTCAGCTCGCGCTGAATTGACTTCAGCTCGAGCTGCATCGCCTGGCGCAGCTTCAAGTCGAGCGCCCCGAGGGGCTCGTCGAGTAGCAGCACGCGCGGGCGGTTGACGATCGCGCGTGCGAGGGCGACGCGCTGTCGCTGCCCGCCCGAGAGCTGGATCGGGCGCCGGCCCTCGACGCCTGGCAGGCGCACCATCTCAAGCGCCTCGGCGGCACGCTGCTGGCGCTCGCGCTTGGACACGCCGCTGACGCGCAGACCGTAGGCGACGTTGTCGAGCACGTTCATGTGGGGGAACAGGGCGTAGTCCTGGAAGACCGTGTTGACGGGCCGCTCATACGGCGGGCTGTCCGTGACGTCGATGCCGTGCAGCTCGACCGTGCCCGAGTCGGGAAGCTCGAACCCGGCAATGATGCGCAGGGTCGTGGTCTTTCCAGACCCGGACGGTCCGAGCAGCGTGAAGAACTCGCCGGCGAGCACCTCCAGCGACAGGCGCTGCACCGCCACCACGTCGCCGTAGGTCTTCCTCACCCCGGTAAGGCGGACTGCCGGCTCCTCCGGGGCCCCGTCAGCAGACGGACGATGCGCGCTCGGCACAGCAACCGTCGTACCGCTTGAAGACACCATCTGCCGCGAGTCTAGTTCCCGAGCCAGACACGCACAAATGTCCGTTGTGGACAATCTGCTGGTTCGCCCTGCTCCATCATGGACCAGTGCTGCGCCTGCGCGTCGTTCGCGTGTTGGACGAATCGGCGCGCCGGTCAGCCTGCGCCTGCAGCCCCTGCCCCGTGCGTTGTTCAGGCGACGTGCTCGTGGCGGTGAGCGGCGAACATCGCGAGCGCGTGGCGACCGGCCGGATGCGCACGCGCGCGTCTCACGATCGCCGCTGTGGCCGGCGCCATCTCGTCGGGCTGCGGCAGCGCCGTGCCGTACTCGGGTGGCACGACGACCGCTGCCGAGAGCGCGGCGAACGTGAGGTCGGGCGCTCCGAAGCGCTCGCCCGCGAGGAACGGGCGTCCATCGGCGAGGAGCTCGGCGACGAAGTCAAACTCGCGCCACACGAGCGCCTCGTCCTCGACCTCGATCCCCGGCCGGATCTCGAGCACGCTCCCGATCATGCGTCCCACGAGCGGCCACCCCCAGCGGATCATGCGATCCTCCCAACCCGGCACGCCGCGGTTGTTGAAGCTCAGGGCCAGCTCCCGCTGGGCGAGCATGTGTACGTACATCAAGCGCCGGCCCCTCGGTCCCAGCTCATCGTCGAGCCGCCGGCACAGGATCGCGGCGTCGCGGCGTGCGCGGCGCTCGTATGGGAACAGCCGCTGCTCGGCGGGGGTGCGTGCGTCGACCCACAGCAGGATCTCGGCCGAGTCACCGATCGATCCCTCCGGGGTCACCAGCACGGGCACGGTCGCGCCGCCGCCGGCGCGGCGCGACGCCACGCGATGCACGCCCTGCACGTGGCGCTCCTCGCGATATCCGATGCCGGCGCGCTCGAGCGCCCAGCGCGCCTTCTCGCAGTAGTGGCTGATCGGGATCGTGACGAGCCGCAGCACCGCAGGCGCAGTATGACCCTTTGCTAGGGTCCGCGACGAGGTGCCGCGCTGACATCCAGTTCCGGCAAAGGAGATCGCGCCGACCAGCAGCGAGGCGATGGCCGCCCCGTGCCACTGCCTTCCCTCTCACCCGATTTCGACGAGTGGCAGATCGAGCTGCATGGACGCCGGGTGATCTACAGGGTCGCCGGCAGCGGGCCGCCGGTCGTCCTGATCCACGGGATGCTCAACTCTTCGAGCCACTGGCGCTCGGTGGCGCTGAACCTGGCCGCGGAGTACACGGTCGTCGCGCCCGACCTGATTGGGCACGGTGACTCGGCGGCACCGCGCGGGGACTACTCGCTGGGCGCGCACGCCGCGAGCATCCGCGATCTGCTCGCCGCGATCGGGATCGACCGGGCGACGATCGTCGGGCATTCGCTCGGCGGCGGCGTCGCGATGCAGTTCTTCTACCAGTTCCCCCAGCGCGTGGAGCGCCTCGTGCTGATCTCAAGCGGCGGTCTCGGACGCGAGGTGAGCCCGCTGTTGCGGACGGCCGCGCTCCCCGGGATGTCCGCTCTGCTGTCGCTGACGATCCACCCGCGGCTGGTGGGCCGGCTGTCCGAGGCCGGCCGCCGCCTGCGTGAGCGCGGCACCTCGGCCGGTGTCTACCTGCAGGCGATCGCTCGCGCGCTGCGGCCGCTGGAGAACGCGGACGCACGCGGAGCGTTCCTGCACACGCTTCGCTCCGTGATCGACGTGCACGGCCAGCGGGTCGCCGCGACGGACCGCCTCTATCTGCTCGAGTCGATCCCGACCCTGATCGTGTGGGGCGAGCGCGACAACACGATCCCGATCGAGCACGGCCGCCTCGCCCACGACGCGATCCCTCGCAGCTCGTTCAGGACGCTGCCGCTGGCTGCGCACTTTCCGCATCTGGAAGACCCGGACGGGCTCTCGGCGCTTTTGCGCGCCTTCATCGATGAAACGCGGCCGGGGCGCATCGAGGACGCCGATTGGGGCGCGGTGCTCGCGCACCGCTCGCCGCGCTCACGCCGTCTCGGCGCAGCCTAGGAGGACCGCAGCCCGCTCAGCCCGAGTAGGCCGGCTGACGCGACGCGACGCGAGCGGATCCGGCGATGGAGCCCGCCGCGTTCAGGCATGCGAGCATCGCGTGCACGCAGGCCGGGTCGAACTGGCTTCCGGCGTGGCGCTCGATCTCGGCGCAAGCATGCTCGACCGAGAGGGCTTCGCGGTAGGGCCGCGTGCTCGTGATCGCATCGAAGGCGTCGGCGACGAGCATGATCCGCGAGGCCAGCGGGATCGCCTCTCCGCGCAAGCCGTCGGGATAGCCGGACCCGTCGAAGCTCTCGTGTGAGTGGCGGATCCACGGGACGATCATTGCGAGCCCCTCGACCCGCGACACCAGCTCCGCCCCGGCGACGGTGTGACCCTTCATCCGTTCGAACTCCGTGGCGCTGAGCCGGCCCGGCTTGCGCAGGATCTCGTCTGGCACCTCGACCTTGCCTACGTCGTGCAGCATCGCCGCCATGCGCAGCATGCCGAGCATGTCTGGCTGCCAGCCCATCTGGGTGGCAATCGAGACCGCGAGGTCGGCGACCGCCCGCGAATGCTCGTGCGCGGCATTCATCCTCATGTCGACTGCATGGGCGAGCGTGGCCGCCCAGCTCAGGCGCTCGGTCGGGCCGGTGACGTCGCGGTCTGCTCGCGCATGGCGAGACCCATACAGCCTCACGTCGGCCAGGCGCATCAGCTCGTCAAGCTCGATCGCGTCGACCGGGAAGGTGGCCATCCCCAGCGAGCACGGTGCGCGCTCGTTGAGCGCCGCGGTGACGCGGGCCGCGCACTCCAGCGCATCCGTTGGGTCGATGTCCGCGAACAGGATCGCGAACTCGTCGCCGCCCATCCGACCGATCACGTCGTTCGGCCGCACCGTCGCTTCGATCGTGCGCACGACCCAGCGCAGGAGCTCATCCCCGGCGGCGTGTCCGAAACGGTCGTTGACGGGCTTGAAGTGGTCGATGTCGAGCACCAGCACCGTCCCCTGGCACGCGCGGCGCGCCGCGGCGCTGATCTCGGCGACAGCTCGCTCCTCGAAGCCGCGGCGGTTGAGGCATCCGGTGAGCGGATCGGCCCGCGAGACCCCCATCAAGGCGCTCCGCTGGCGATCGTGGTTGCGCGCCTGCCACGCGCTCATCGCCCCGGTGCAGGCGAGCATCACCACGAACAGGGACTGGTAGGCCCATGGCGCGCCTCCGATCGTGACCGCGAGCGTCATGTAGGCGGCGACGCTGAGGCCGGCGACCGCCAGGACGGAGCCAAGCGGATAGGACATCGCGGCGAACACGACCGGGATGAAGAAGATCAGCGCGACGGGACTTCCGGTGCCGCCGTCCGCCCATGTCGCGAGCACGATCAGAGCCAGGTCGAGGAGGCTCCAGCCGAGGAAGAAGACCTCGCGGAAACGGCTGCGGACGATCCGCTCGCGAGGCAGCCGAGCGGCGATCACGCCGCCCAGCATCCCGACGCCGAAGGCCGCCAGCAGCACGACGCGGTGCGGGCGTTCCCAGGTCAACGCGGCGTAGATGATGCTGGTTGCGCAGACGACGTACGTCAGAGCGATGCCGGCCGAGAACGTGGCCACGCGCATGCCCACGGCCGACTGGTCGACGATGCCCCTGTCCAGGTCGGCCTTCATGCATTACTTATCGGGCCTTGATGTCAGGACCTGAGCCGTCCAGGACGCGTCTGGACGCGGCCTGCCAGCGCGTGCGAGGCCCGGTTTGGCGGCGGCCGGCGCCGATCCGCGCGGCCGCTTGGAGAGCCGTTCAGGCGGAGGCGGTCAAGCGCCACGAGGGCGGGTAAGGCAGCGGCGTCAGCGTGCTCTCGAGCTGGGCGCGCAGCGGCTCGAAGTTGGGCGGCAGCGACAGGCGCTCGCCGAGATGGCGCTCGTCCTCGTCGACGGCGAAACCGGGGCCGATCGTCGCCATCTCGAACAGGACGCCGCTGGGCTCGCGGAAATAGACCGAGCGGAAATAGAAGCGGTCGATCACGGGTGTCGGCCTCGCGCCGGCCGTCGCGACGCGCAGCCGCCATGCCTCCAGGTCCTCGATCTCGGCGGCGAAGGCGACGTGGTGAACCGTGCCGGCACCCTGGCTGCGGTTGATCTCCGGCGGCGCGCGGTCGTAGGCGTAGAAGCTCCCCCGCACGTCTCCGCGAACCTCCCAAAGCTCGCCCTGAACGCGTCTGAAGCCCAGTGTCTCCATGAGCAGCCCCTCGCTCAGCTCGGGAGCGTTGCTGTATGCGCGCACGCCGTCAAAGCCCTGCAGCGCGTGCGCGCTCGGGACCTCGGGCGACTGCGCAGACAGCGGCTCATCCGCCGTCAGGGAGACCACGAGCTCGTGCTCCAGTCCCTCGGGGTCGGTGAACAGCAGGCTGTCGCTCGTCAGCTCGGCGCGCGCTCCGTGCGCGCCCAACCGCTCCTGCCAGAACTGCAGCGCGTCTCGCGAGGACACCCGCCAGACGATCCGGTGCACCATTCCCGCACCGGCCTTGCCGCGCGCCGCGCCCGGATACTCGAAGAACGTGAGGTCGGCTCCTGGAGAGCCGTCCTCATCGCCGTAGAACAGGTGGTAGACCGTGGGGTCGTCCTGGTTGACGGACCTCTTGACCATCCGCAGCCCGAGCACTCCGGTGTAGAAGTCGACGTTGCCGGGGGCGTCGGCGGTGATCGCGGTGATGTGGTGGATGCCCTCGAATTTCATCTGTCCGACCCCCGGTGCTCAAAGAATATTCATATCGATGTACCCCCGCCGCGCGCCATATCAACCCCTCGACGACGACCCTGCGAGCCCGGCGTGCGGCGCCTGCGATCATCCCTCCATGCAAGACGGGTCGCTCATCCCGCGCTTCGGGCGCGCGCGGCGCGATCGCTCGCTGGCGGTGCTCGAAGGCTTTCACGCTCTGAAGCACGCGCTTCGCTTCGGGGCGAACGTGATCGAGGTCGCGTGCGGCGACCCGGCCCAGCTGGATCGTCTCGCCGGGGTGCTCGCCCCCGATCTCGCCACGCGCCTGCGCGAGCTCGCCCGTCACGTCGAACCCGCCGTGTTCGAGCAGCTCGCTCCGCTCGCGCCCGCCACCGGCGTGATCGGACTCGCCGAGCGCCCGCGAATCGAGCCCGTCGACGTGCTCGCCGACGAGCGGGCGCTGCCTTTGATCCTGCTCGAGGACCCGCGCGATCTCGGCAACTTGGGCGCCTGCGTGCGGGTCGCAGCCGCAGCGGACGTCGCGGGCGTGCTGAGCACGGGCACTCACGATCCGTGGCACCCCGACGTGCTGCGCGGTGCGGCCGGGCTGCATTTCGCGCTGCCCGTCGCCCGCCTCGAGAGCTTTGCGGAGCTCGAGCGGGCGGACCGACCGCTGCTCGCGCTCGACCCGGACGGCGAGCCCCTCGATCCGCTCGAGCTTCCGCCCCGCGCGATCCTCGCCTTCGGCACCGAGCGCTACGGCCTCAGCGCCGAGCTGAGCGCTCGCGCCGACGGACGCGTCAGCATCCCGATGCGCGAGGGCGTATCGAGCCTGAACCTCGCCACCTCCGTCGCAGCGGTTCTCTTCTCCTGGCGCCTCTGCGGGCGTCCGGTCTCGCCGCTCGCCTGATCGCCGGGGGTGCGCGGCCGGGCTAGCCTCGCGCGCACCCTTCGACGCCGTCGAGCAGCACCTGGTTCCCGCGCAGCGCCTCCTCGGCGCGCCTCACCATGCTGTCTGCCTTCTCCCCCGGGGCCTCTGCGGCCGCGATCAGGGCTTCGATCAGCGCACCTCCCTGCCGTGCGTGGTCCACGTCGCGCCGTTCATGGGTCGTGAAGTACTCGAGCGCGGGACCTTCACTCGAGTAGCCGTAGTGGGTGATGAGCCCGTCCAGCTTGGTCCTCGCGACCTCCGGCTGGGACGCCTCGATCGCGTAAAGCACAGCGAGGTGCTCCAGCAGGTCCTCGCCCTGCGTCCACGCCCGTACACACGCCTTGGTCTCCGCGAGCGCCGGCGCGCCAGGAGCCCGGCGGGCCCCGGCGGCCCGTGCGAACTCCTCCCACAGCGCCACGTGGGCGGCCTCCTCGGCCGCATGTGCACGCAGCAGCGTGGCGTGTGCGGGCGGGGCCTTCGCCGCCGCGAGCGCCGAGGCCTCGGCAAGCGCGATCACGGCGTGCCTGTACTCGCCCGCGTAGCAGCTCAGCTCGGGGGCG
Organism: Solirubrobacteraceae bacterium; assembly: GCA_035566835.1. Lineage (GTDB taxonomy): Bacteria > Actinomycetota > Thermoleophilia > Solirubrobacterales > Solirubrobacteraceae > Palsa-744. Next base: position 39,600 of record DATMQG010000029.1, on the reverse strand, counting down.
CCGAGCTCGCCCGCGCTCCAGCGCCGGTAGAACGGGTGCTCGAGGATGCTGTTGGCGGCTCGGGTCTGATCCAGCCTCACAAGTACGTCCATGAAAAGTCTCCTTCTCTCTGTGTTTGATGGGGCCGCGGGAAGGACATGCCTTGCGCGGGAAGAATTTGAATGGTTAGGGCCGTGACATTCTCATTGCAGGGCTGGACTACCACCCGCGCGCCGTGCGAGGGTCCGCCGCGGTACACGCTGAACAGAGGTGATCGCCGATTTCGCTGATCCTCATCCTCGCCTTGACGCTCGCGGGTGTCGCATTTGCCGCGGCGCTGGCGATCGCCCTCGGCCGCGCCGCCGCGCGGGGCGATGACGAGATGACCCACCGGCTGCAAGGGCGCCAGAATGCCGTCGCCCGCCGCCGCCAGAGCTACGCTGGATTCGCCCGGGCCCAGCCCACGATCTCCTTCGAGCCGTCGATCACGGTGCCATCGTCCAGCACGAGCGAGGGCACCCAGCGGTTGCCCGTCAGCTCCTGCACCTCCCTGCGCCCGCGCGTCTGGTTGAACATTCCCGGCAACGGCGCGAACCCGTAGGACTTGATCACCTCCGGCTCGTAGCCGGCCTGCTTCAGCGCATTGTGGGCGTTGGCACACGGATGACCACCAGGGCGTGGGGTCGGGAACGTGCCCCAGCAAACGTAGAGCTTCATGAGACCTTCAGAGTACCTTCCATGCCGGCCTGGCGGTGTCCCGGAACCGAGCAGTAGAACGTGTACGTTCCCGGCTTCAGGTTGATCGTGAGCGTCTTGCTTCCGCCCGTGAAGATCGGCGTGGCGCCGAGCACCGTCGCGCCCTGCGACAACGTCACGTCGTGTTCGATCGGAGAGGCGTTGGCGAAGGTGATCGTCACCGCGCCCGCCTTCGCACTCAGCTGCTTGGTGTCAAACCGGAGCAGCCCCGTCGGGTTGGCGGCCAGTTTCAGCAGCGTCCGGGCGCTCGCACGCGGCGGCTGTTTGACTGCAGCGGCCGGGGCGGCCGGCTGCGAGGCCGTTCTCGATGGAGCTGGCGATGTAGAGGCGGTGGTCGTCGGAGCGGTCGGCTGCGAAGCCGTTCTCGATGGAGCTGCCGGTTCAGAGGCGGTGGTGGTCGGAGCGGCCGGCTGCGAAGCGGCGCTCGATGGAGCGGCCGCGGATGCGGCGACGGCGGGCACGGATGGATTCGGTGCGGGGGCGGGGAGCAGGTTGACCGCCGCCTTCGCGGTGGTCGGTGCGCCCGAGGTGAGCACCGCGCTGACGACGGCCGCGAGCACGAGCACGACGGAGATCGCGATCACCCCGCGCTCGCCCTCCGGACCGCCGGGAAACCTGGGCCGGCGCAGGCCCAGTGCCAGCGAGACGATCAGCGCCCACGCCACGAGCACCCCGCCCGCGACGTAGAACGGGACCTTGCTCTTCTCGGCAGCGAGAATCGGCGCCAGCTGCATGGCCAGTGAGTGCATTCGCGCGCGAGCCTAGCCGATGGGGTCCGGGCTATGCTGCGCGGCGAGATGACCGCCGCGGTGCGCACGCCCGAGGACGCCCTGCGGGGACTCCCGGACTTTCCGTTCGAATCGAGCTACCGCACGGTCGACGGCCTGCGCCTGGCACATCTGGACGTGGGGGAGGGCGCCCCGGTCGTGTTCCTCCACGGTGAGCCGACGTGGTCATTTCTGTGGCGCAAGGTGATCCCCCCGGTTCGCGACGCGGGCTTCCGCTGCGTGGCGCCGGACCTCGCCGGCTTCGGGCGCTCCGACAAGCCGACCGACATCGGCTTCTACAGCTATGACCGTCACGTGGCTCTCACCGCGACGCTGCTCGAGGACCTCGACCTGCGGGGAGCGACGATGGTGGTGCACGACTGGGGCGGTCCGATCGGGCTGCGCCTGGCGGTCGAGCATCCCGATCGCGTCGAGCGTCTCGTGATCATGGACACGGGCCTGTTCAGCGGGCGCCAGAAGATGACCGACGCATGGCTCGCGTTCCACGACTTCGTCGAGCGCACCGAGGACCTGCCTGTCGGCTTCCTCGTGCGGGGCGCATGCAAGACCGATCCCGGCGATGAGGTGATCGCTGCCTATGAGGCGCCCTACCCCGACGCCGCCTCCAAGGCGGGCGCGCGCGCGTTCCCCCTGATACTCCCCCAGAGCCCCGACGCGCCCGGGGCCGACGCCGGCCAGCGCGTCACCGAGGCGCTGCGCGACGATCGCCGTCCGTCGCTCGTGCTGTGGGCCGACTCGGACCCGGTTCTGCCCTTCGCGGTGGGTGAGCGCTTTGCCCAGTCGATCGGGCGAGGCGCCCCCAGGAAGATCGAGAACGCGAGCCACTTCCTGCAGGAGGACCAGGGGCCGTTGATCGGCGGGCTGATAGCCGACTGGCTGACCGCCGGCTGACCGCCGCCAGCGCCGGACCCGGTCAGCTGCCGGTGCTCTTCGTTATCTGCGGCTGCTCGGGCGCCTGCTCGAGGCCCGGCTCGCTGCGTGACGCGCGCAGCTCGTAATTACGGCGGGTGTCCACGTCGGCGGCAGCGAGCACCCTGTCTGCCTTTATCGCCCGCGCAAAGCCCTCGGCGAGCGGGCGCGGCAGCACGGTCCCGAGGACGTTCGTGCGCTTGGCCGACTTCGGCACCCAGACGTCGACGATCGCGTACTGGAGCGCCTCGACGATCGCGTCGGCGACTTCGGCCGGCTCGAGGTTGCTGAGCCCCCGCGCCTGGCCCAACCCGGATCCGAGCTCGGTGTTGACGACGAACGGCATCACATAGCTGACGTCGACGTGCGCGCCCATCAGGCGCAGCTCGCCACGCACGGCCTCGCTGAGCCCCACCACCGCGTGCTTGGTCGCCGAGTAGGTGGCGCCTCCGGGCGTGCCGAACTTTCCCGCCTGTGAGGAGATGTTGACGATGTGGCCCCGGTCGCGAGGGATCATGCGCTCGAGCGCCAGCTTCATGCCGAGGATCACGCCGTGGATGTTGATGTCGACCATCCGCCGCGCGGTCAGGTCGTCCTCGTCTATGAACCGCCCCACCTGCATGATTCCGGCGTTGTTGACGAGCACGTCCAGCGGCCCGAGCTGCTCCTCGGCGCCGTCGAGGAAGGCCCTGAAGGAGGCCCGGTCGGTCACGTCCAGCGGCAGCGCGACGGTGCTGGGGCCGAGCTCGGAGGCGGTCTTCTGCGCGGCGTCGAAGTCGACGTCCCCGATCGCCACCTTCATGCCCTTGCGCAGGAACGCCTCAGCCGTGGCGCGTCCGATCCCGCGTGCGGCGCCCGTGATGGCTGCGTTCTCTCCGGCAAGGATGCGGGGCTGCTTGGCCATCGATGTCCTCCTGCTGGCTGGCTGACGAGTGCCCGAACGCTAGCGCGCCGCGTCGGCGGAGGGGGCTGGCGCGCACGGCGCGGCTAGTAGGGTGAGCGTAGTGTCATCGTTCCGCTACCAGGGCCAGCGCATCGCCTACACCGAATTCGGCGGCGGTCCGGCTGCCGTGGCGAGCGGCGGTAACCGTGGGAGGACGGCCAAGAGCTCGCCCGCCCACGACCGCCCGCTGATCCTCCTGCACGGGCTCCTGCTCTCACAGGAGATGCACCGCCCGCTGGCCGAAGAGCTCGCTGCCCGAGGCAACCGGGTGATCACGCTCGACCTGCTGGGACACGGTAAGTCGGACCGTCCCAGGGACATGTGGCGCTATTCGATGGCCTTCTTCGGCGAGCAGGTCATCGCCCTGATGGACCACCTGCAGCTCGACCAGGCGGTCGTCATGGGCACCTCGCTCGGCGCCAACGTCGCGCTGGAGATCGCAGCCAGCAAGCCCGACAGGCTGCGGGCGCTGGTGATCGAGATGCCAGTGCTCGACAACGGCCTGCTGTCGAGCGCGGTCACGTTCACCCCCCTGCTCGTGGCGCTGACGGTCGGCGAGCCCGTGATGAAGCTGCTGGCTCGGATCACGAGGGCGGTGCCCCGACGGCTGCTGCCCCATTACGGGAACGTCATGCTCGATCTCGTGCGCCAGGAACCTGGTCCCGGCGGCGCGCTGCTGCAGGGGCTCTTCTTCGGAAGCATCGCCCCGCACCGCAGCGAGCGGCACACGTTCGAGGTGCCCGCGCTCGTACTGGGCCACCGTCGCGACCCCGTCCATCCTTTCAGCGACGCGGGAATGCTCGTCGAAGAGATGCCCAACGCGAGGCTGCTCGAGGCCGACTCGCTGGTAGAGCTGCGTGTGCGCCCGGCGCGGCTGACGAACGAGATCGCGGCCTTCCTGGATGAGGTCTGGGGAAAACAGGGCGCGCGGGCAAAACGACCCGCCGGCGGGCGAGCGAAACGTCCCGCGAAACGGGTGCGCGCGGGCTCCTAGAGTCTGCTAGTGAAACAGTTCGATCTCGTTGACGCTGACGCGACCGGGCGCGCTTCCTTCAACGATGACGCTCCCGGGCGCCTGCGTGGAGCCGACGGACCCTGCCGGCGCCTTGCTGATCCATAGCGTCACGAAGCGAACGGGGGTCGATTTGAGCTTGATGTGGAAATGCCTCGCCTTTACGAGCAGGCTCGGGCTCAGCTTGACCCACGCCGGATCGGTGATCGAGGGGGGCAGCGCGCTCGCGGCCGAGCCGTAGACCTGAACCGTCATCTGGGGCGTGGTGGTGATGAGCTCCAGGGCCGACAGCTTGCTGGCGCTCTTCAAGTCGATCACGAGGCCCTCGGCCATCTTCGGCGCCACGGCGGGATCGACCTGGGCCGTCCAGCCCGTCGCCGTATCCCCGTCGATCGCCAGGCTGGGGTCGCCGAAGTGGCTGGCCGGGTAGTTGTAGGGGTTGTACGTCGAGGCGGCGTTCGTATCCAGGAGGATGGCCGCCTGGCGCTGTTCGCCGCTGGTCGGGCTCGCGGGCGTCGAGGTGGTGTGTGTGGGCGTCGAGGTGGTGTGTGTGGGCGTCGAAGTCGGGAGTTTGGGCGTAGTTGCGGGCGTGCTCGCAGCCGGTTTGGGCGTGGCGGCGGTCAACGGGATTTTCGGCGGTTTGACCTTCGCCGCAGGCAAGGGGGGTTTGATCGTCGTGGGGGTCCCGAGGTTTTTCGGAACCGTCGGCGTGACGGCGGGCGCAGTGGCAGGAGCGGTCGCGGGGGCAGTGGTGCTGGCGACCGTTCTCGTCACGTTGAGCGTCCGGCCGTTGTCTTTGCTCAGCGCGGCATAGCCTGCGGCGGCCGCCGCCAGCACGAGTATCGCGGTGGCGATGAGGATGCCCGCCCCCGGGCGCAAGCTCCGGGAGCCGGCTGCCAAGCTGCCCGCGGCGCCCGCGCCGCACTGCAGGCACCAATCTTGGCCGGGGCTCATCGGCGAGCCGCAGTTCGCGCACGTCCGCTGCGCGGGAGCCGCATCCTCGCCCGCGGCATTCGGCCCCGACGGCTCTGCGGGCGCGGCGCCGGGCGTCTGCCCGTCGGCCGTGACGGGTGCACGATCGGCTGGTGAAATGGCCACGACCGGCAATTCTACCCAGCCGCGCAGCGCTCCTCGCCGGTTTGGAGCATCATCGCGGCGGTGGCGGGCCGCCGCTCACGATGTCCCGGCCGGTCGGCGAGAGGTCCTCGTCGAGCTCGAGCTGCCAGTAGTAGCGCGTGAAGGTCATCCCGGCGCGGAACTCGCCGACGTGTGGCCGCACCGGCTCGCCGCGGGCCATGCGGACGATCAGCTCCGGATAGGTGCGGCCGGGAAGGGCGGCAAAGACGGGTGCCGGAAACGCCCCGCCGAAGCGGGTGTTGACATCGGTGATCGCGAGCCCGATCCGCGGGTCGCGAAATACCTGGATCGTCGCCGGCCCCGTCACGCGCAGCGCCTCCATCGTGCGTCGGCCGAGCTCGATCAGCTCCTCGTCATGGATCACCTGGCCCTTGATCGACTCCCCCCCGCGCGACTCGAGCATCGTGCGGGGGATCGCGTTCAGGCAGCGGCCGTCGCGATCGCCGAGGCAGTCGATCGACAGCTCGGGACCGTCCATCGCCCGCTGGATCATCGTCGGCTCGGGGGTGTAGTCGATGAAGAAGCGCGCCTGCGAGGGGTCCGCGGCGAGGTGGATCGAGCGCGCGCCCGAGCCCCGGCGAGGCTTGACCATGACCGGGTAGGAGAGGTCATCGAGGTCCGCGTCCGGCAAGGCCGTCGGTGGAGAGGGCAGCGAATGGCGCTGCAGCAGCATGTGCGCCTCGTACTTGTCGTAGGTGGCCCGCGCGACCTCCGAGGAGGGCACGAGCGCCGGCAGCCGACCCTCCTCGCGGGCCCCCGCGAGCACCTCGATGTCGAGGTCCGTCAACGGCAGCAGCGCCCCCACGCCGTGCTTCTCACAGAGGCGCTCGAGCGCCGCCACATAGTCGGGATCCCCGATCAGGGGAACGGCGGCGTGCACGTGCGCCGCATAGCGGGCGGGCGCCAGCGGCGAGGGATCGGCCACGACGGTCTTCGTCAGACGTGCGAAGCACGAGACGATGTCATAGCGCTTGCCCGCCCCCGTCAGCAGGATCGCGGCGCCGCTCAAAGCTCGCCCTGCCATCCGCCCGACTCCCCCTTGTAGAGGCCAGAGCCGCCGAGGACGAGCGCCGCCGTGCGCCACAGGATCTTGAGGTCGAGCGCGAGCGAACGATGCTCTATGTAGAACAGGTCGAGCTCGATCCGCTCGCCCCAGGGCAGCGAGGCCCGGCCGTTGACCTGTGCCCAGCCGGTGATGCCGGGCCGGAGCGCCAGGCGGCCTCGCTGGCGCTCGGTGTAGCTCTCGACCTGCGCCGGGAGCGTCGGGCGAGGGCCGATGAGCGACATCTCGCCACGGAGCACGTTCAGCAGGTTGGGGAGCTCGTCGAGCGAGGTCCTGCGCAGGAACGCGCCGACGCGTGTGATCCGCGCGTCGTTTTCGTTGATCGCGAGCCCTGCGCCGATGTGCTCGGCGCCGTGGACCATCGTGCGTAGTTTCAACACCTCGAACGGGCGGCCGTCGAGGCCGATGCGGCGCTGGCGATAGATCACCGCGCCCGGGCTCTCGCGGCGGATCGCGAGCGCGGCCAGCGCGAGGACGGGCGCGCTGCCCACCAGCGCGAGCGAGGATACGACCACGTCGAAGCCACGGCGGATCACCTCGCGGACAATAGGACTCGGGACCTCAGCGGGTCCCCTCGGCCGCTTCCCACGACGCGGAAGTGCCGTGACGCAGCCAGTCCCACAGGCCCGCTGCCGGGGAGGCCGTGGTGAGCACGTAGTAGCGCGCGATCAGCAGCGGGCGGGCGCGGAGAACGCCGGCCAGCGCAGCGGCGGCGAGCAGCGCCAGCTGCAGCGCGAGCGTGACCGCGTACAGCGTCCCCGCGCCGATCGCGAGCAGGGCGACGTTCGCCGCCAGCGCGATCGCGTGAAGGCCGGGCGTGAAGTAGCGAAGCAGGCGGTGGGAGAGGATCATCAGCGCGTAGCCGGGCGGGTAGCCTCGGGGCGAGAGCATCCCCCCGCGTAACAGGATCGGCCAGGTGTGGCTCATCATGCGGCGCTTGCGCGCGAACTCGCCGCCGAGCGTGGGAACCATCTTCTCGCGCGCGCGAGCGGCGGGCACATACACGGCGCGCAGACCGCGCTTGACCGTCTTGAAGGGCAGCGAGAGGTCGTGCCCCATGATCGGATCGACCACGATGTAGGAGTCCCGCCGCGTCGCGTAGATCGCGCCGTTGCCCGCGGTGATCGAGCTGAGTCGCGACTCGAGTGCCCGAAGCGCGAGCTCGTAGTGCCAGTAGATCCCCTCCTGGTTAGCGGCCTCCTGGCGCTCGCCGGCTCCCACGAAGATGAGCTGCCCGCAGGCGTAGCCCACGCGCGGATCCTCGAACGCCGCCACGAGCTCCCTGGCGGCGTCCGCATCCCAGAGCGCGTTGGCGTCCGAGAAGGCGACGATCTCGCCGCGCGCCCGCTCCACGGCCGCGTCCTGCGCGCGGATCTTGCCGCCGCGGGCGAGCTCGAGCACGACATCGGCGCCCGCCTCCCGCGCGAGTTGGGCGGTAGCGTCCGAGCAACCGTCGCACGCGACGATCACCTCGAGGCGCTCGCGCGGGTAGTCGAGCCCGCGCGCGTTCTTGACCTTCGCCCCGATCACCCGCTCCTCGTCATGCGCCGCCACGATCAGCGACAGGCGGGGCGGCTCGCCGGCCGGCGCGGTGCGGGTTCGACGCCGCCCTCGGCGGGGAAGCGCGCGGTCGAGCACGACCAGCGCAGCGGCGTAGCCCACCTGCGTCCATACGATCAGCCCGGCGGAGCACCAGAAGATGGCTTCGAGGGCGGTCCTCATCTTCCCCGATTCTCGCGCACCAGCGACCGGTAGAGCTCGAGCGTGCGGGCGGCGACGGCCGCCCACGAGTACGGCCCCTGCGCCAGGGCCCTCGCATTCTCCGCCATCGCGGCCAACGCCGGGCGGTCGCCGAGCAGCTGGCGCAGCGCCGCGCCCAGGGCACCGGCGTCACCGGCAGCAAACGTCCGCGCCGCGCCGGTCGCGGCGATCTCGGGGAATCCGCCGACGTCGCTCAGCAGCAGCGGCTTGCCGAACGCGAGCGCCGTGAACAGCACCCCGGACTGATCGATCTCGCGGTAGGGCAGCACCACGAGGTGCGCGGCGTGGAAGTAGCCGGGCAGCTCAGCATCGGTGATGAAGCGCGGGACGAAGCGCACGTTGGGGGGCGCCGCGCGTTTAAGCGGCGCGATGTCCATGCGTGGCATGCCCGCGATCCACAGCTCCGCGTCGTCGACCTCGGCCCACGCCTCGAGCAACAGGTCGATGCCCTTATACGGGCGCATCAGGCCGAAGCAGAGCACGACGGGCTTCTCGGTCTCAAGCGGCGGGGGTTCGGCGACCGCCACGCCAGACGCCAGGTGCTCGAACACGCCATGGGGAATCACGTGCACGCGCGTCGGGTCGAGAGCAAGCTCGCCGGTCAGCCTGCGGCGCCCGTGCTCGGAGTGCACGACGATCGCATCGAAGCGCTCGTACAGGCGCCGCTGTGCGCGAAGCTGCCCCGGCCGGGGCTCGCGGGGAAGGATGTCGTGGGCCGTCAGCACCAGCGGACCGTGCGCGCCGGTGGCCGAGCGCCCGCGCGGAAGCAGGTGCCGGTCGAGATGCTGGACGGCGAGCCACTGGAAGTGCACGACGTCGGCCGCGCGAGCCGCGCGGCGGTACCGGATCATGTCGGGAGCATGCTCGGCGAGCTTGACCAGGCGGCGCGTGCGCGCGCGCCGGAAACGGCTGGCGAGACGGTAGAAGCTCTCGCGCCGCTCGTAGCCTTGAGCAGGGGGGACCGGTCCGTATGCAAAGCGGCTCGTATACAGCTCGACATCGGCGCCGGCGGCCGCCAGGGCGGCGCATAGCGCGTGGTCATACGGCGGCGTATAGGCCGAGGGGTCGACGATTTGGACGCGCATCGGCACGGACAATAGGCGCGGCTGGGGCGACAATGCCCGAATGGCACCCGCCGAGCACCACGAGGAGGCAGCCCCTGCCGGCGCGCAGATCGAGTTGAGCTACTGCGTGGTCAACACGTCTCAGCGCGACCTGCTCGTACGCGGGCTGGACGCGATCGCGCGAGAGCGCGAGCGCCTGCCGTTCGCCACCGAGGTGCTCGTGCTCGACAACGGCTCGCGCGACGGCTCGGCACGGGCCGCCCACGATCACCCGGCGGTGGACGAGACGATCGCGCTGGCGCACAGACGCGGCAAGGGGCTGAACGACTCAGACCTGCTGCGCCGCGCGCGGGGACGCTACGCGCTGCTGCTCAACGAGGACTCCGAGCTTCGGGCCGGTGCGACGCTCGAGCTGTGGCAGGCGCTGCAGGAGCGCCCGCGGGCCGCGTGCGCCGGCGCGCGTCTGCTGCGCCCCGACGGCTCCGCCCAGGCCAGCGCCTGGCGCTTTCCGACTCCGCTGACGGCGCTGGCGGGCGCCTTCTTCCTGCACCGCCTGCTGACGGTCCAGAGCAAGGGCGCTCGCACGCGCTATGTCGACTGGTGCCAGTCGGCGGCGCTGCTCGTACGCAGCGAGGCCGCACGCGAGGTCGGCTACCTCGACCCGGACTTCTTCGTCTACTCGGACGAGGTCGACTTCGCGCGGCGGCTGCGGGACGCCGGCTGGCGCAGCGTTTACGTGCCCGCGGCCGTGGCGGTTCATCACGAGCAGCTCTCGAGCGACGCCGCTCCAGAGCGGCGGATCGTCGAACTGGCCCGCAACCGCGACCTGTACCTGCGAAAGCACGGCTCGCCGGCCGCAGCGCGGGTGGTGCGCTGGCTGACCGCATGGACGTACGCGCTGCGCGCGCTCGCGGCGCTCGTCATGCCCGGGCGCTCCGCGGGGCGCTACTGGCGTCACGCGACGGCGACGCTCCGTCCCGAGCGCGGGGAGGGGCTACGCGAGGCGGCCGAAGAGTACAACCGGGCCGATTGAGACCCGAGCTCCTCGATCGAGGCCCCCGTTCATTCAGAGGTCGCGCAGGGGGTCCTCCGCATATTCCTCGACGTCGCCGTGGCGAGCCCTGAACGCCGACGCGCGCCGGCGGCCGTCGGCGAGCAGCGCGCGAAACTGCTCCCGCTCGTGCTCGTGGAAGAAACCTGTCAACAGCAGCAGCGCCGGCACAAGCGCGAGCCAGGCGACGCGCAGCGAGAGGCCGCCCGGGCCGTGCGAAGGCAGCAGCAGCTCGCCCGAGACCGCGACGCCCGCGAGGATGGAAGTCAGCTGGATCAGGCGGCGAGCTTCGAAGCCGACCTTGAACAGTCCTCTCGTGAGGAGGTACATGATCACGAGCATCGCCACGTACGCGCCGCAGAGGGCAAGGCCAGCTCCGGCGATGCCCAGGTTCGCGCCGCTGCGCGGGACGAGAAGCACTAGGAGCGCCACGTTGACCGCCAGGCCGACAGCGGCGGCGGGAAGGATCCGCGAGGTGATCCGCGCGCGTCCGGCGATCACGACGAACACCAGATAGAGGCCGTAGAGCGCCCATCCGAGGGCGAGCCACGGTAAGGCGCGGTGGGCGCCGAAGAACCTGTGCGCGGCGAGCAGCATCACCATCCAGCGCCCGAGCAGCGCCACGCCACACACGACCACGCCGGTGGCCAGGGCGTAGTAGGTGGTGACGAGCGAGTACAGGCGCGCGGCCTCGGTGTCGCTCTCGATCGAGTACGCGAGCGGCGGCCAAGCGTACTGGAAGCCGCGCACGGCGACGAACACGACCGTCGCGAGCTTGATCGCGACCGCGTAAAGGCCGGCGGCCCCGTGCGAGTACACGCGGAAGAGGTAGAAACGGTCGACCACCTGCAGCGCGTAGACACTGGCATCGGCGGGCACCGTGGGCAGCCCGAAGCGCAGCATCGCCCGCAGGTCGCCGAGCCTCACGCGCAATGAGAAGCGCCGTCGCAGCACCCACCAGAGACCGAGCACGACCACGGCCGAGGCGCCGAAGTTGCCGAGCAGCAACCCGCGCGCGCCCTGGTGGGCAAACACGACGAGGGCGATCGTGAACACCACGGTCATCCCCACGTTGGCCCCCGAGGCGAGCACGTACGTCCGAGATCGCTCGTCCACCCGCAGCTGCGCGTAGGCCATCTCCAGATTGGTGAACGCCCACAGGCCGAGCGCCGCGCAGTCGATCAGCAACGGATCGTCGAAGTTCAGGAGCAGCCGCGAGAGCGGCCCCGCGAGCGCGACCACGGCGAGCGCGGCGACCGTCGTCGTCCACGCAACCGTTGCCGTCGCGGTGCGGGCGATGCGCGCGCGGCGCTCGGGGTCCCGGTCGTCGAAGTAGAAGCGGATGAACGCCTCCCCGACCCCGACGCGCAGGAGGATGCTCGCGAGGATCACCGCTGTCAGCAGCGCTTCCGCCGCGCCGTACGCGTCGGGGCTCAGGTGGTGCGTGTAGAGCGGCAGCGTCAGGAGCGCGATCCCCTTGGCGAGGATGTCCCCGAACTGGTAGGCCGCGCCCGTGCTCACCAGGCGCTTGAGGTACCCGAGCACGGCTCAGAAGCTACTGGCGCACCCGGTCCGCGCCGGGCGCGCGGGCGCCTCGCGTCCGCCGCGCGCGGGACTCGCGAGCGCGACACCGATGCCGAGCAGCGTCCAGGTCATCGGGTCCTCGAGGAAGTCTGCGTAGGTCCAGGTGTGCAGCACGAGCGCGGCGAAGCAGGCTGCGATCGCGATCCGCGGCGGTGATCGTCCGGCCCCGCGGTAGAGCACGAAGAAGGCGCTGAGGAGCAACGCGAAGTAGACGCCCAGCCCCAGGATTCCCTGCTCCGCCGCGACGGTCACGGGGATCGTGTGCGACGCCGATGTCGCGTTTGCCGCGTTGGCGTCGTTGTTGTGCTGCTTGTACTCCTTTTCGAATGATCCCGGGCCATAGCCCTGCAGCGGCCGTCGGGCGAACAGCCCGAGCCCGCCCGAGATCAGCTTCGTGCGACCGCTGGTGGCGTTGCTTGTCGACCCGCCGGAGCCCTTCAGCCCGAAATGCAGGCTCGCGGGCGCCAGCAGCAAGAGCGCTCCGCCGAGCGCGAGCACGCCGGTCGATACGTAGAGCGTGCCGCGCACGTCCCAGCGCCATGCGGCGAGGACCGCGAGCCCGAGCAGCAGCGCGGCGATGCTCGACTGCGAGAAGCTCGTCACGAGCCCGGCGAGCAGCCACGCGAGCACAGCGGCGGCGAGAAGCACGTCGCGGCGGCGGCGGCTCCACAACGCGACGGCCGTGACCGCGATCATCACCAGGGCGAGGAAGCGACCGTAGATGTTTGGGTCGAAGAAGACCGAGTTGACGCGAAAGTAGTTGTCGAACTCGTTCGCCGCCACGACCTTCGGGTTCAGGAACAGAACCTTGCGCTGATACTCGACGAAGCCCACGCCTGCGAACAGGACCGCCAGCGCGACGGCGACTCCCAGGCACCAGAGCAGCAGCTCGCGCGTCCAGCGGACTTCCCGCAGGAGCAGAAACAGGAGACCGAAGGGGATGTAGAAGAAGGCCAGGTTCGCCGCCGCCTTGGCGGGGTCGGCCGAGTAGATGCTCTGAAGCGCATACAGCACGACCGCCGCGAGCAGCAGCAACTCCAGGCCGCGCGGGCGCAGCCACGAGGCCGGATCTCGCAGGGACACGACTTCGGCTGCGGGACGGGGCTCCGAGGGCGCATCGGGGGCGGCCGCCGGCTGCCCTCCGCTTCGCGTACGCTCGCCTTCGGCGCGAGCGATCAGGCGCGGCAGCAGGTGCGCCACGGTTCCCGCCGCGACGACGAGGTAGAGCGGGATCAGCAGGTTGACGGTGCGGCCCTCAGCGGAGATCGGCAGGCGGAAGGGAAGCGCGAGGATCGCGAGCAGGGGGAACGCCTCGGAGCGACGGCGCATCAGCGCGACGAGCGCGGCCACCACGACGAGTGCGCCGAGCAGCGCCGCTGCGATGACCCCCGCGCTCGGCAGCTTCGCCGCCAGCAGGCCTGCGAATGTGCTCACCGGCCCACCAGCGTGAAGCTGCGCGGCAGGACCACGAGGCGGCCCTGTTCGCGCAGGCTCACCTGCACGCGGTATTCGCCTGGCGGCGCGAAGCTGCCGACGGTCACCGGAAGCAGAATCGAGCGACCCGTTTCCGTCGCGAGCGTTCGGTAGCGATGTGCGGTGCCGCGGCGGCCGTTCCAGCGCAGCGAGAACTCTTTGTAGCGCGGGATGTGACGGTCGCGCACGAGCGTCGCGACGACGTTCGCGCTCGAGTCGATGATCGTGACCGTCGCCGCGTCAGCTTTGGTGAGCTTGAATGAGATCCCCTCCTGCTTGATGTGGCCGCCGGGCGAGAACCGCGGCGTCAGTTCGAAATGCGCGATCACGGTCGGGGTGTGCTTGAGCCGCTGTGTGACGAAGAACGCGGCGAAGCAGGCGAGGACCAACAGCGCGAAGACCGCTCGCGCCAGCGGATCGGTTCCGGTCAATCCTCGCCGCCCAGGGCGAACCGCTCGACCGTGTCCGAGCGTAGGCCCAGGCGCAGCGTCTCGAGCGAGAGGACGTCGTCCGCGGCGATGTTCCCGAGGTTGCACTCCGTGCCGAAGCGCCGCAGCAGCCACACCTGCTGCTCGCGCAACGGCGCCTCGAAGATCATGCGGCCGGGGTCGATCGCGTGGGCGATCTCGTCGATCAGGCCAGTGCGGACCTCGCCGTCGGCTCGGTATATCCCGGCCGTTCCAGACTCGCGGGCCTCGGCGATCACCTTCCATGCGCCGGCGTCGAGGTCCGCTTCGATCTGCTCCACCCACACGTACGGGGCCATGATGAAGTCGGCGTCCTTGCTGCCGACCTCGGCCAGCACGATGAACTCGCCGGAGAGGCGCTGGATCAGGCCGCGCTTGACAGCGGGGTCGATGGCGATCGTGCCATCGGAGATCTCCACATGGCGCAACCCCAGCTCGCGCAACCACGCCACAAGCCCGTCGACCCGCCCCTGGCGGATCGCGAGCTCCGTGAGCGTGCCGCCCAGCACGACCGGAACGCCGTGCGCCGAATAGCGCTCGAGCTTTGGCTTCAGGTTGGAGCTGACGAGCGCCGTGCCCCACCCGAGCTTCACGACGTCGACGATCTCACCCGCCACCTCGAGCAGGCCGTCGACCTCGGCCACGGACAGCCCTCGGTCGATCACGTGCGTGATGCCTTGCGCGCGCGGCTTCGCCGAGCGTGCGGGGATGTCCAGAAAGCCGGCTATGGGACCGCTGTCGCGCCGCCGCCGGACGATTCTTCACCGCCGGCGCCGGACGCCCTGTCGGAGCCCACGATCACGACGACTGACGCCGCCGGCGCGATCGCAGCCACCGACCCTTCAAGCGGCTGCACCTGCGTCGCCGAGATCGAGTGCGCCACCGCCTGCGCATCGCCGTGATGACCGCTCGCGTACTGCACGACGGTCACCTGGTGGGAGCCCGATGGCCGGCCCGCCAGCGCCGTCGCCTGCGAGTAGCCGCTCCTCTGCAGGTCGCCTGCGACGCGATGGGCGAGCCCCGTCGTGTTCGTGGCGTTGAGCACGTCGACGACGGTTTCAGCCGGGTTCGTGGTTGGAGCCGGAGCATTGCCGGACGGTTTCGAGTGCGGTTTGGCGTGGTGAGTCACGTGGGAGCCGGCGGTTCTCGTAGCCGAGCTCGTGGCGGCGTTCTTGGCGCCGGAGGACCCGCCGACGGATTTTGCGATCACGACGGCTGCGGCGAGGATCAGCAAGCCTCCCAGGATCAGCGCGAGCGGCCTCGAGAATGAGCGTTTGCGCGGGCCGCGGCGGTCC
The DNA here is from genome assembly GCA_035566835.1 of Solirubrobacteraceae bacterium. GTDB lineage: Bacteria > Actinomycetota > Thermoleophilia > Solirubrobacterales > Solirubrobacteraceae > Palsa-744. The sequence continues at coordinate 24,318 of DATMQG010000029.1, read as the reverse complement.
GCGGCACTCCGCTGTCGCGCCGGGGGCGCCCCACCCCGCCCAGGCATCGCGCCGCTCGGCGCCAACGCGGCGGGCGGCTCGAGCACCGCTCGCGGCGCGGGCGCCGCCGCACGACGGGCCGCAGACGGCGCTTCGGGCGCCGGCGGGCGAGGCGGCTTCGGCGCGCGCGCACCGGCGGCCACGGCTGCACCCGCCGCGGTGGCGGCCGCCGCGGCGTGCTCCGGTCCATTTCCCATCGGCGAGCCTTCGCCGGGCGGCGGATATGCAGGGGAGGCGGGCGCTGCCGTGGCTCCGGACACGCTGCGGCTCGCAGCCGGCGCCCCGGTTGAAGCGGCCGCCGTTGCTGGGCGGGCCGCCGTCGGCGCCACGGCCGGCGGGCCTGGCGCGGCGGGGCTCGCCGATGCGTTGGCGGCGGACGCGGCGGCCGTCGCCGGGCGCTGCGAGGGCGAGGCGCTCGCCCCGGCAGCGGGACTGGCCGGAGGAGGAATGGGCAGGGCCGATGGTGGGCTGCTCGCCGGCGGCGCCGGTGGCTGCGGGGTGGGCGCGCCCGCTGCGGGTGCCGGCGCGGGGGAGGCAGCCTGCGCCCGGCCGGCGGCCGAGGCGGCCGCCGCGACCGCGCGCTGTGCGAGCGGCGATGGACTCGACGGCGCCGTCGCGGCTGCGGGGGACGCGGACGGGGCGCCGGCCGGCGCGGCGGGCGCCGGCGCCTGGGCGGGCGTCGCGGCTGCCGAGGACGCGGACGGGGCCGTCGCGGCTGCGCCCGCCGCCTGGCCGGCAGGGACCATGACCGGCGTTCCCGGCGTCGCGGACCCCGCCTGGGCGGCTGGCGCCGGGACGGCGCCGGGACGCGAGTTGACCGCCGCGGCGCGAGGGACCGGGCGCGCGAGGACGCCGCTCTGCCCGGCCGGCGCCACGGACGCCGCGCCGACCCGGGCCTCCAGGTCGGCCGCGCGCTCCGGCGCGCGGCCGGCCCACTCGCGCAGTCGCTTCAGCTCACGGGCCTGGGAGAAGACCAGCAGCGAGAGAATCGCGATCGCGAGCAGGGCGGCGAAGGCCGCGAGAGCTCCGATCTGGGTGAACGTGTTCGACAGCGAGAGCGCGAGCGGCAGGGAAGTCATGAATCCCGGGAGTGTACGAGGGGAATAGACGCCTCGTGATTGTCCACCTTCGGGTGGATGGGAGCCGCGGCGCTCCCGTCATAGGCGCCGTCCCCGGTCTCTGACTGGTGCGGGCGGGCAGCTGACAGCTCTGACACCTTCGCCGCGAGACCTGCTGCGTCTCCCTCTAGTACGAGCAGGCCGATCTCGGCGAAGATCGACTCCACCGCGTCGGGCGCCAAGGGCTCGTGCTCGGCCAGCAGGATCTTCTCGGCGCTCGTTCCTCGCGGGCGCTCGTAGGCGTTGAAGAGCTCCTCGTGGATCTTCTCGCCGGGACGGCGCCCTACGATCTCGATGTCGATGTCGCGCTCCGGGTCGAGCCCCGAGAGCTCGATCATCGCACGCGCCAGCTCGACGATGCGGACCGGCTCGCCCATCTCCAGGACGAAGACCTTCGCGCCGCGCGCGCGTGTCAGGCGCCCGGCGCCGTCGCGGTTGGCGCCCGCCCGGAACGGTCCACCCTCGGCGGCGGCCAACGACCCGGAGCGGATGATCAGCTGGACGGCCTCGGGAATCGTCATGAAATAGCGGGTCATCCGCTCGTCGGTCACCGTCACGGGACCGCCCCGCTCGATTTGGCGCTTGAAGATCGGCACGACACTGCCGGAGGAGCCGAGCACGTTGCCGAACCGGACGGCGACGTAGCAGGTCCCCGGAAAGCGCTCCGTCGCGGCCTCGAGCGCGAACTCGGCGAGCGCCTTCGACGCGCCCATCACCGTCGCCGGCGCGACTGCCTTGTCGGTGGACACGAGCACGAATCGCGTCGCCCCCTGCTGCCCCGCCACGTGAGCAACCACGCGCGTCGCGATCGCGTTGTTCCTGACCGCCTCAACCGGGTTGGCCTCCATCAGGCCGACGTGCTTGTAGGCGGCTGCATGAAAGACGACGGTCGGCCGCTGCTCGGCGAAGACCTCGCGCATGCGCTCCTCCTCCTTGCAGTCGGCGAGCACGGCGGCGAGCATCGACGGCGGCACGTGACGCTCGTCCTCCAGTTCGCGCTGGATTGAGAAGAGGTTGTCCTCCGCGTGGTCGAGCAGCACGATGCGCCGCGGCTCCACGCGCGCGATCTGCCGGCACAGCTCTGCCCCGATCGAGCCCCCGGCTCCGGTCACGAGCACCGTCTCGCCCGTCAGGTAGGAGCCGACCCGCTCGAGCTCCATCTGAACGGGCTCGCGGCCGAGCACGTCCTCGACGCGCACCTCGCGCACCTGGCGCGCCAGACCACCGCCCGTCTGGAGCAGCTCGAAGACCGTCGGCAGCGTGCGCACCGGGATCCCCCGCGCGCGGCACTCGCGCACGATCCGCCCGCGAGTCGCGCCCGGGGCCGACGGGATCGCGATGATCACTTCGTCTGGCTCGGCGTCGTCGAGAATCCGCGGCAGCTCGTTCTCGGTGTTGCCGCGCACGCGAACGCCGTCGATGCGAAGGCCGCGCTTCACCGGGTCGTCATCGACGAAGCCGACCGGCGCGAGGCCCAGCTCGCGGTTGCGCATGATCTCCCGCAGCACCAGGCGACCCCCCTCGCCGGCCCCGGCGATGAGTACGGTCCGCTCGCCCTTGCGGCCGCCGCGGAAGGGGGCCAGCGGGCGGCGCTCATAGATGCTGCGCGAGAGCGCGCGAACGCCGACGAGCAGCACGAGCGCGAGCACGGCAAACAGGATCACCACGCCGATCGGCACGAGGATCACCGCCGTGCCGTGATGGGTAACGCGCTGCACCGGCCGCAGGACGGCCACGGCGGCGACCGTCAGCAGCACGATCGCGAGCACTCCGCGGGCCACGGCCTCATAGTCGCGCTGTCCCGCGTAGCGCCAGCGCCGCTGGTAGACGCGTGCCACGACGAGCACAGGAATGCTCCCCGCCAGCACCCACCAGATCGTCCTTTCGCGCAGGTGCGCGTAGTAGCCGGTCGGACCGTGCTCGAAGCGCAGTTGGAAGGCGAGGTAGTACGCGATCGCGACCAGCGCCCCGTCCACTGCGAGCTGGGGCAGAGCGTGCCGGTGGAGGGGTAGGGCCGCCGAGCGGATCCGTCGGCGCATCGTCAGAGTGTAAGGCGGTTAGGCGCGGAGCGGTGAGAGCAGCATCTCAAGCAACGCACGCGGATCGCGGCGAATGCGGGGTTGGGCGCCCGCGCGCTCGCGCCGGCGCAGGTCGAGCGCGTCGGCGCGGGACAGCTTGCGCAGCCGGTTTTCGGCGATCAGGCGCTCGTCGACGGCCCCCAGTCGCCCCGCGAAAGTGGTGTAGACGGGCGTTCCGAGCGCGACCGCCTCGCGGTTCATGGTGCCTCCCGCGGAGATCACCAGGTCGGCGTATGCGATCAGGGACTGGGCATCGATCGCGCGCGGGGGCACGACGAATCCGCCCGCACGGGCGAGCTGCTCGCGCTGGGAGTCCAGGCGTGGCAGGACCACTGCCTGCAGACCCTGCTCCCCTGCGGCTGTGCGCAGCCGCTCGAGCACGTCGGCGAACAGGTCGTTGGCAAAGCGGTGGTAGAGCGAGACCTCGGGTGGGGTGCGGACCACGACGAGCAGGCGCGAGGAGTCGAGGCCGAGCTCCGCCAGCACGGATCGGTCGGGCTCGAAGTCGGCCAGGTAGTACTCCTCCTTGAGGCCGAGGTAGCGGTGGAGCTTGCGCCTGGCACCGTAGCGGTAGAGCCGCTGCGGGGGTATCGCGTCGGGCACGACGACGGCGCTAGCGAGGCGGCAGTTGACGTTGTGCTGGACGGTCGCCCACTCGTAGTCGAACATCGTCGCGCTGGGTATTCGCAGCAGCGCCGCGGCGACGGACACGTCGTTCGATCCGTGGCCCATCGCGATCTCGAAGCCGCCGCCTGCGCGCGTCTGCGCCCGCGCCCAGCGCGCGAGTGCAGCCGAGCGCGAAGCCAGGCCGGCCGCCTTCGCCGCGAGCCGCTCACCGCGATGGCGGCCGATCGGCGTGTGCGCGATCTGCATGCGCTCGCACAGCTCGATCGTCTGCGCGTAGTCGCGGACCGTGACCCGCACGTCGTGGCCGTCGGCCTGCAGCAACTCGATCAACGGTCGCATGACGAGCACGTGCGGGCTGTTCGTCAGATCGATCCAGACGCGCATGCGGGGGCACGGTAGCGCTCCGGAGCCCCCGGACCGGCGCGCCGCTATCGTTCCCTGGCCGATGCTCGTCCTCGCTTCGATCTCCGAATCGCTGTTCAACGTCGCCTCGCACTTCGTCCGCGACACGGGCTTGCCGGCGGTGTTCGCGCTGATGGTCGCCGAGAGCGCCTGCATCCCGATCCCGTCGGAGGCGACGATGCTGTTCGCGGGCTTCGCCGTCACGGACCCGACCGCCGCGCACCATCACCTGACGCTCGCGGGGATCGTGATCGCGGGCGTGCTCGGCAATCTCGTGGGGTCGTGGATCGCGTACGGCGTCGGCCGTTTCGGGCGCATCGAGCTGGTCGAACGTCACGGACACTGGCTGCATGTGAAGCCCAGCCAGATCGAATGGGCCGACCGATGGTTTCAGCGCTACGGCGCGCCCGCAGTCTTCTTCAGCCGCATGCTGCCGATCATCCGCACGTTCATCTCGCTCCCGGCGGGGGTTGCAAAGATGCCGTTCGGAAAGTTCACGCTGCTCACGCTGGCGGGCTGCGTTCCGTGGGTGCTCGGCCTCGCGCTCGCGGGTGAAGCGCTCGGCAGCGAATGGAAAAACGCCCGCCAGGCGTTCGAGTACATCGACTACGCGGTCGTGGTCCTGGTGGTCCTCGCGATCGCCAACGCGATTATCCGCCGCAGGCGCAGGCGGCGCGATTCGGGCGACCCCGCACCCGATGCCGCCGGATAGGCAACCGCTCCCGCTACGTCACGCCCTCGTACTCGGACTGGCCCAAGGGCCGACGGAGCTCTTGCCGGTCTCCTCCTCCGGGCACACTTCTCTGATCCCCTGGCTCTGCGGCTGGCGCTACGACGGGCTGGAGCCCGCGTCGCGCAAGGCGTTCGAGGTTGCCCTGCACACGGGAGCGGGGCTCGCGCTGGCCGTCGCGATGCGCACGGAGCTCACCGAGGCCGTTGCTCGGCTCGACCGCCGCCGGAGCGGCCTGTTCGCCCTGTCGCTCGGTCCGCCCGCGCTCGCGGGGCTCGTGCTGCGGGGGCGGATCGAGCGACGCCTGGGCGGCCCCCGCTCGATCGCCATCGGCCTCCTCGCCGGTGCGGCGGCGATGGCGCTCGCCGACACCGCGCCGCCTGAGGGAAGGCGGCGACTGGCGCAGGCGGGTTCGGCGGACGGGCTCGCGCTCGGGCTCGCGCAGGCGCTCGCGCTGATCCCGGGCGTCTCGCGCAGCGGAGCGACGCTGACGGCGGCCCGCGCCCGAGGCTTCGGGCGCCGCGACGCGCAGACGCTCTCCTGGCATGCTGCGCTGCCCGTGATGGTCGGGGCGGGCGGACTCGAGCTGCTGCGCATGGCGCGCGGCGGCGCGCCTGCCGATGTGCGGCCTGCGCTCGCGACCGGTGGCGCCGCGGCGTTCGCCTCGACGCTGCTCGGCACGAGGCTGCTCGGAGCCGATCGGGCGGGGCGGGGCGGGCGGGCGCTGCTCCCCTACGCGATCTATCGCAGCCTGCTTGCGCTCGTGGTGCTCCGACGCTTGCGAAGCGCGCACAATGGGTACGGATGACTGTCCTCGGGACCCTGCTCGGCGGTCGCTACCGCCTCGACGCCCAGATCGGGCGGGGAGGGATGTCCACCGTCTATCGCGCCTTCGACGTCGTGCTCGAACGGCCCGTCGCGATCAAGCTCATGCACCGGGAGACCGCCGCCGACTCAGACCAGCTCGAGCGCTTCCGGCGCGAGGCGCGATCGGTTGCACAGCTCAACCACCCTCAGATCGTCACCGTGATCGACGCCGGCGAGGATTCCTCGCCGGACGGCGAGGCGGGCTCGCCCTACATCGTGCTCGAGTATGTGGACGGCGAGACGCTCAAGGACGTGATCCGCCGCGAAGGGCCCCTCGAGATCACGCAGGCCATCGCCTATGCGATCGAGATCGCGCGTGCCCTCGGCGCGGCCCACGAACGCCAGATCGTGCACCGTGACGTCAAGCCCCAGAACGTGCTCGTGAGCGCGGAAGGCGGGGCCAAGATCACGGACTTCGGCATCGCGCGAACGCTGACCGAGGAGGGGCTGACGATGGACGGGCGCGTGCTCGGCACCACCGACTACGTGTCGCCCGAGCAGGCTCTCGGGCAGCCGGTCACGGGCCAGTCCGACCTCTACTCGCTCGGCATCGTCCTCTACGAGATGCTCACGGGAGAGGTTCCCTTCCGGGGCGAGTCGCCGGTGGCCGTCGCGATGAAGCATGTGCGCGAGGACGTCCCCGACGTGCAGGCGCTGCGACCCGAGCTCTCCGCCGCGACCGCCGCCGTGCTGGACCGCTCGGTGTCCAAGGACCTCTCGCGTCGCTACCCGAGCGCGGCGAGCATGGCGGCCGACCTCGAGGAGGTGCTCGCGATCGAGACCTCGCGTTCGGGCCAGGCGACGGGCGAGGTCACGACGATCCTGCGCACGCTGCCCGGACGGGCGCGGCGGCGGGTGCCATGGCGCATGCGCCACCCCGTTCGCTGGGTCGCCTCGATCGCGCTGCTCGCGGTGATCGTCGGGATCGCGGTCGCGGTCGTGGCAGGACGCGCGCATCGCGGTACGGGAGTCGGCGCCGACGTCGTCTCGCACGGGCTCGAAGCCGTGCAGCTCAGCCAGACGGCCGCGCACGACTACAACCCGTTCGGCACGGGCCCCGAAAACCGCGACCAGATCCAGAACGTGGTCGACAACGACCCGAACACGACCTGGAGCACCGAGACCTACTACGAAGGCACGCTCAAGAAGGCGGGCGGGACGGGAGCCGGGCTCTACCTCGACGCGGCACCGGGAGTCGCCGCCAAGGCGATCGAAATCAAAACGCCGACGCCGGGCTTCGCGGCGCTCCTCTATGCAGCGAACAACATCAACCTCTCCCTGCAATACGGCGATCCGACGCCGCTGCCCGCACGCGGCTGGCAGGGGCCGATCGGAGCAAGCCAATTCGTGCACGGCGGCGATCGGATCACGCTCAACACGAGCGGACGGCGCCTTCGCTACTACCTGCTCTGGCTTTCGACGCTTCCACCGGGAATGCAGCGGGCGACGATCTCCGACGTCACGCTTTTCAAATAGCCCGGCCGGTCGGTCGGCTCCCCTCAATACAGATAGGCCCGCAGCGCGTCGCGGCGCTCCAGCGCGAGGCGGCAGAGCCGGTCGAGGAGCTCCTCGTACGCGATCCCCGAAGCCTCGATCAGCTTCGCGTAGACGCTTGTCGGCGTGAAGCCGGGCATCGTGTTCAGCTCGTTCACGAGCACGTGCTCGCCGTCGATGAAAAAGTCGACGCGTGCGAGCCCCTCGCAGCCGGAGTGCACGAACGCCGCCAGCGCGAGCTCCTTCACGCGCTCGGCAACGGCGGGTGAAATCGGCGCGGGGACCGTCAGTCTCATCCCGCCCTGGGAGTACTTCGCGTCGAAGTCATACCACTCGCCCGCGAGCACGATCTGGCCGGGCTCGGAGGCAAACGCCTCGGGGCGTCCGTCAGCGCGTTCGCCACGCAGCCGCCCCAGCACGCTGCACTCGACCTCGATCCCGCCCGCCGCGGCCTCCACGATCGCGAGCCGATCGTGGGCGAAGGCGCCATCCAGCGCCTGTGCCACGTCCTGGGCCGACGTCACCTTCACGATGCCGACCGAGGAGCCCTGGTGCGCCGGCTTGACGAAGACCGGCAGCCCGAGCCGGGCGACGTCCTCGAGGACCTCCTCCCGCCCTTGCGACCACCGGTCCTCGAGGACCCCCACATGGTCGACCTGGGGTATGCCCTCAGCCGACATCAGCTGCTTGAACAGGACCTTGTCCAAGCACACGGCGGACGCGGCCACCCCGGCGCCCACGAAGGGCACCTCGAGCGTCTCGAGCATCCCCTGCACGGTGCCGTCCTCGCCGAACGGACCGTGGAGCACCGGGAACGCGACGTCGGCCCCGAGCAGCCCCGTCCCCGGCGTGACGCTCAGCTGCTCGTCGCCGCTGCGCCAGACGCCGTCGCGCCCGATCTCGACCGAGATAACGTGATGTCCCAGCGCTAGCAGCCCCTCGCGGACGGCCTCACCGGATGACAGTGAGACGTCGTGCTCGGAGGAGCGCCCGCCGGCGAGGACCACAACTGTGAGGCGATCCTCCTCGGGCTTCGCCCACGAGGTCATTTATGTTCGGCCGGCGCGATTGGCGGCGAGGTCGCGCCTGTCGGGGCCGGCGTCGTCGGTGTCGTCGTGGGGACGGTCTGGGCGCCGAGCACGCCAACCGTGATCGTCACCGTCGCGCCTTTGCGCGCGTGCGCACCGCCCGCCGGGCGCTGTTTGAGTACGACGCCGACCTTCGCTTGTTCGCTCGTCGTCGCGTTCGCCGCCCTCGGCGCGAAGCCGGCGCCGCCGAGCGCGGCCGCGGCGAGCGTCTCGCTTTTGCCGACCACGTTCGGGACGGTGGCTTCCGTCGGAGCCTGCGCGACGGTGAGGTCGACCCTTGCCCCAGGTGGCACAGAGGCGCCGCCGGCCGGCGATTGCGAGATCACGGTGCCTGGGGACTGCGTCGATGAGGAATGCTGGATCACGGCCCCGACCGTGAGGCCCGCGCTCGTGAGGGCGGCTTCGGCGGAGCTCTGCGACTGGCCGCTCACGCCTGGAACACGTACCGGCGCTGGCCCGCTGGAGACGAAGACGGTCACGTTGCTACCGACCTGCACCTCCGTTCCGGCGGCCGGGTCGGTGCTGATCACGCGCCCCGGCCCGACCGTGGAGCTGGCCTGCGATGACGTCGTCGGCTTGAAGCCCGCCGCGCGAAGGCGAGCGAGCGCCTGAGCGCTCGTCAGCCCTTCGACGTTGACGAGCGCGATGCTCGCCGGGCCGCTGGAGACCACGATGCTTACGCGCGTGCCCTTGCTCACGACGATCCCCCCCGCCGGGCTCTGGCGGATAACGCGACCCGTGGGGACCGTCGCGCTCGAGGCGAGCGACGGGATCGGCGTCAGCCCCCCATGCCTCAGGATCGCGCTGGCCGCCTGTTCGGTCTGACCGGTCACGTCGGGCACGGTCACCTTGCTGCCGGGCGCGAGCAAGAGCAGGGCGAGTGCCGCCGCCACGGCCACGAGCACCGGCACGAGGATCCACAGCCAGCGGCGGCCACGTCGGCCCTCGGGCGGATGGCCGTCGTCCTCTCCGTAGGGCGCGACCGGCGGGAGCAGCAGCGCGCCCGCCGCGACGTGCGCGCCCGTGAGCGTGGACGGCGGCCGATCTGCGGTTTGCGCGCCGGCCGGAACCGTGGCGGTAGCGGCCGGCGAGTAGAGCGCGATCGTCTGGCGCTCGTGCTGAAGCACGGCTATGAACTCGTCCGCGTCGGCGTAGCGCCGTGAGCTGTCCTTGGCAAGTGCGCGCAGCACGACGGCGTCGAGCGAGGCTGGCAGGAGCGGATTCAGCTCGCTCGGCGCGCGGGGCTCGGCCGAGACCTGCTTGAAGGCGATCGCCACCGCGGTTTCGCCCTCGAACGGAACCAGGCCCGTCAAGAGCTCATACAGGATCACGCCGACTGAGTAGAGGTCGGAGGCGGCGGTCACGGAGTGGCCCTGCGCCTGCTCGGGGGAGAGATATTGCGCCGTACCCATGATCGAGCCTGTCAACGTCATGTCCGACGCACCCGCGCGAGCGATCCCGAAGTCGGTGACGCGTGCCCGGCCCTCCTCGTCGAGGATCACGTTGTGTGGCTTCAGGTCGCGGTGGATTACGCCGCGCTTGTGCGCGAAGCGCGCGGCGCGCAGGACCTGGATCACGATGTCGATCGCCCTCGCCGGGTCAATCGCGCCCTGTTCGCGCACGATCGCCTTGAGCGTCCGCCCGGCGACGTACTCCATCGCGATGTAGTAGGTGCCGTTCCACTGACCGCGGTCGAAGATCCCGACGATGTTCGGGTGCGAGAGCGCCGCGGCGCTGGAGGCCTCGCGCCGGAAGCGCTCGACGAACTCCTGGTCCTCGGCGAACTGATGGTGCAGCACCTTGATCGCCACGTGCCGGCCGAGCAGCTGATCCTCCGCGAGGTACACGTCGGCCATGCCGCCTGATCCGAGGCGCGAGAGCACCCGGTAGCGGCCGTCGATGATCGTCTCGGGCTCGATCATCGCAGCAGCCGTTCCATCACCTGCTTGGCGACCGGCGCCGCGAATGCGGCGCCCTGACCCGGCACGGCCTGGAGCGTGACAGCGATCGCCACCTTGGGTTCCGACGCGGGCGCGAAGGCGATGAACCACACATTGTTGATCGCCGTCCCGATCTGGGTCTCGGCGGTACCCGTCTTGCCGGCCACCTGCACGCCGGGGATCTGCGCGGGGGTACCGGTGCCTTCGTTGACGACGGCCACCATCATCGAGGTCACGGCCGAGGCCGTCGAGGGCTTCATCACGACCGCCTGCAGTTGGGGGCCTGTCCGCTGCACGGTGCGGCCTTCCGGATCGACGATCCGGTCGGTCAGATGAGGTGTCATCAGCCTGCCGTGATTGGCGACGGCTGCGGCGACCTCGGCCATCTGCAGCGCCGTCACCTGCAGTTTGTCCTGGCCGATGCCCATGCGTCCGACGTCGACGAGTTCGCTGGTCGGGGATATGAGCCGCTGGCCCTCGTACTCGCCGCTGGAGGACATTTCTTCGCTCGGGTAGTCGAGCTGCGGCTTCTTGTCGAAGCCGAAGCGGCTCATGTAGCGCGCGATCGTGCGCTTGCCCACTTTCTCAGCCACCTGGGCCCACACGGTGTTGACCGAATGGGCGAGCGCCTGCGTCAGCGTCAGCTGTCCGTAGCTGGCGTGTTCGTCGTTCTGCAGCGGGACGCCGGAGATCGGCACGTTGTCACGCCCGCTGACGGTCGATTCGGGCGTGAAGGAGCCGGTGTCGATCGCAGCCGTGGCGGTCACGACCTTGAACGTCGACCCGGGGGCGTAGCCGAACTGCGTCGCGCGATTGACGCGCGACTTTGCGGGCGGGTTCGATTCCGTTTCCTCGCGGTGCAGCTTCAGCGCGCCGGCGTTGGAATGCAACGCGTTCGGGTCATAGCCTGGAGTAGCCGCCATGACCTTCACCGCCCCCGTCCGGGGGTCGAGCGCGACGACCGCACCGCGATGGCCCGCGAGCGCTTCGTTCGCGACGCGCTGGGCCGCCGGATCGAGCGTCGTGAGGACCTTGTCGCCCTGGGGTTTCTTGCCCTGGAGCTGGTCGAGGATCGTCTGCACGTTGGTCCCGCTGCGGCCGTCGAGTTCGGCGTTGCGGAAGCGCTCGAGGCCGGTGGTGCCCGCGTTGATGAAGGAGTAGCCGATTGCGTGGGCGAACTCTTCCCCGGTCGGGTAGGTGCGTTCGTAGGCGCCTTCGGGGCCGCGCCGGCTGCGCGCCAGGACGGTCCCGTCTGCGGCGAGGATCGGGCCGCGTGCGATGCGCTCCTGCTCGAGTAGCGCGCGCGCGTTGAGCGGGTTGGCGCGCAGCGAGGAGGCTTCGAAGATCGTCCAGCGCGAGGTGAAGGCGACGAGCAGCGCGAACAGCACCACGACCAGCCCGTAGAGGCGGATGATCGGCCGGTTCACCGCGCCTGCCTCATTCGAGCTGTCCCAGTTCGAGGCTTCGGATCAGCGACGCCGCATTCGATTCCGATCGCAGCGAGTGATCCAGCATCGTCTGGCGACGCTGGGGCGTGAGCGTCGAGGCGCTCACGCCCGAGACGTAGCGGCTGCTGTAGAGGGCGAGGCTGCCCGGCAGCCGGAAAGGTACGCCCTGGTAGAGCGTGACCAGGCCACGATCGTTCGTGCCGATGAAGTAGACCGATTGCAGCGCCAGGTAGCCGGCGCTTGCGATCAGCGCGAGCACGGTCAGCACCGCAGCCAGCGCGCCCGCGCGCCGCAAGCGCCTGCGACGAGCGCCCGGTGCCTGGCGGGCGCGGCTGCCGGCGCCGTCGGGCCGCCGCGGCTGTCGCGGAGTCACGGGCGGCGCGACGGCCGGCACGCCGAGCATCGTCACGTGCTCGTCCGGCTCTCCCCCGTCGAGCGGCTCAGACGAGCCGGCGCCGACCTCCTCGAGGCGCAGCAGCACGACGGTGATGTTGTCCCTTCCGCCGGCCTCGTTGGCGGCGGCGATCAGCGCCTCGCCGGCGTCCCGCAGGCGGGGATGGGAGCGCAGCGCCTCCGCGATCTCCTCCTCGGAGACCATCGTCGTAAGGCCGTCGCTGCACAGCAGGTAGACGTCTCCGGGGCGGGCGCGGAAGCTGCGGGTGTCGACCTCGACGGTGCCCTCGGGTCCCAGGGCACGCGTGATGACCGAACGCTGGGGATGCTCGACTGCTTCCTCGGGCGTGAGCCGGCCCTGGCGCATCAGCTCGTCGACGAGCGAGTGATCGTCGGTGAGCCGCAGCAGCTCGCCTTCGCGCAGGCAGTAGGCGCGGCTGTCGCCAACGTGCGCGATCGCCACCTCGCGATCGCCGACGTAGACGGCGGTCAGCGTCGTCCCCATACCGGCGTGCTCGGCGTTGGAATGGGAGAGCTCGTGGATGCGGGAGTTCGCGGCGAGGGCGAGCGTCGCCAGCGCCGCCTCCGGCTGCGAGGCGTCGTCGAGGCCGTGCCGGAATGACTCGACGGCGATCTGCGAAGCGACCTCGCCGGCCTGGGCGCCGCCCATGCCGTCGGCAACCACGAACAGCGGCGAGCGCGCCAGCAGCGAGTCCTCGTTCGCGCGCCGCTGGCGTCCGGTGTCGGTCCCTGCGTACTGATCGGCGACGCGCAGCATCTCAATCGACCTCGAAGGCGAATTCGCTGTCGCCGATGCGCACGTGATCTCCCGGGTGCAGCGGCCGTTGCGTCTGCAGCAGCTCCTCGTTGAGATACGTGCCGTTGGTGGAGCCGAGATCCTCGATCACGATCACGTTGCCCTGCTCGTAGATGCGTGCGTGCCTGGAGGAGGCAAATGGATCCTCGAGCCGGATCGCGGCCCGATCACCGCGGCCGAGGACGATGTCGCCCTCGAGGTCGTAGATCATCCCCGGCTCATGGCCCGGCGCTCGCTCGACCACGAGGCGCGGGGCGCGGTGGGCGACGTCCGCGACGCCCAGGGCGGAGGCCGAGTAGAGACCGGTCGCGTCAGGCGGGATCGCTCTGCCGGCCGAGCCGTCCGGCAGCGGACCGCCGCCGGCGCCGAGGTCCTTGCGCGCGCTGCGCGCGACCCAGAGCAGGAACAGGTAGAGGACGACGAGGAAGCCGAACTTCAGCGCCACCGATACGGGCTCGAGCGTCGTCATCCAAGTTCGAAGACGATCTCCGTCGAGCCCAGCTCGACGCGGTCGCCCGCGGAGAGCGGCTGCGCGCCCTCGAGCGTGCGTCCGTTGAGCCGCACGCCGTTGGTCGAGCCGAGATCCTCCAGCGTCCAGCCGCCGCCAGCCGGCCGGATCTCGGCATGCCGGCGAGAGATGCTGCTGTCCTCCAGCACGATCTCACAGTCGCGGCTACGTCCGATCGTCGCGCCGGCCGGCGGCACGATCAGACGGCGGCCTTCCACCGCGAGCAGCGCGCGGGGAGGGCGGTGACCCGCCTCCTCGAGCGGGCGCGCGAGCCGGGCGGAGGTGCTGTAGATCATCGTCTTTCCATGTTCTTCCGATTCGTCGGGGAGCTGCGCCTGCTCACTGTGACCCTCCGGCCGGACCAAAAGCGCCTGGATGCCGAATTCCCCGAGCGCGAGCCGCTCGTCGGTGTGGAAGGCGATGTGGGGGTGCGAGGCCAGGACCAGGTCCTCGCGTCGCGCATGCTCGAGCAGATAGGCACACAGCTCGTCGATCACCTCCTCCTCGACGCCCTCATAGCGGGCGCGATCCTCGGCAGAGAGATAGACCGAGTACTCGTTCGGCACGTACACGCGCGACACCGAAACCGTCCGGTGCTCGTCCATCTCGCGTGCGAGCTTCCGGGCCAGCTCCATCGGACGGACCTCGGAGCGGAACGCGCGTCCGAAGGCTCCCTCGAGGAGGTTTGCAATCGTTGTCTCGACGCTCTTCAGCAGGTTCATTTCGCGTAGGCTCCTCGGGCCGATCGAAGTCCGGCCCGGCGGCCAGCCATGCTACGCGCCCTACGTTAGATGGGTCCGCGCAGGGCCCGCGCAGCCACGGCGATCGCTCCGCCGAGGATCGCGCCGAGGACGGCGCCGTGCGGGCTGGGGTGCGCCAGGTGGGCCGAGAGCCCCGAGTCGAGCATCGGAGCAGCGGCTGCGAGCGCAGCCGACCAGGTCGTGGCGGCTACGACATCGAGCGCGGCGCTGCGTCCACGGACGATCCAGGGCAGGACGATCGCCCCGCTCGCCCAGAGGGCGGCGCCGAGCAGCGCACCCAGGCCGAGCAGCGGGCCGAGCACGTGCGCGGCGCCGGACAGCGAGCCCTCCCACGTCGCCGGCGGCGTCGCGGCGGAGGACTGACCCAGCCACAGGCGCCGTCCGGTGAGCGGCTCGGCGAGCGTCAGCCACCAGTAGCCAATCGCCGCCAGCGCGGCACGCTCGCGCCAACGCGAGGCCTGTCCGGCTATCGCAGGGAAGGCGCCGGCGAGGCCTACGGCACCCAGAGCCGGGGCCAGCAGGCATGCGAGCCAGCCCGGGCCCGTGCGGCTGGGCAGGGCGAGGAGCGGAGCAGCGGCCGCGAGCGCCAGCAGCGCGACGCCCGGCCGACCGGAGACGATCAGCCAGATGATCGCCGCGAGCGGCAGCGCGAGCCACAGCGCTCGTGGCAGCGCAAGCCTTTGTTCGTGCGCCCGCGCCCCTGGTGGCTCGAGCGCCGCGATCTTCGCTGCGGGCGCGCCCTCGCCCCGGCGGCCCACGGGTGGGTCCGCGTCCAGGGGCCGCGCGACGGAGCGTACTGCGGGCGCTGCGCGTCCCCGGCCGAGCTGCTCAGCGCTGCTCCGCCGCGGCGCCCGTCGCCGTCCGCGCCCGAGTCCCCGCTGCAGCGCCTCCTCGAGCGTGAGCTGCAGCTCATCCAGCGTGCCCCGGTCCTCAGGGGCCGGTGCGAGCGCCGCGTCGAGCGTGCGCGTGAGAGCGCGCGGCAGGTCTCGACGGCTGCGCTCGAGCGCTGGCAACCGGCGGCCGATACGCCGCGCAGTCGCAGCCGGAGTGGGACCGCGCACGGGGTTAGCGCCCGAGAGGCCCTCATACAGGACGAGGGCCAGCGCATAGAGGTCCGTCCGCTCGTCGACTGGTGCGCCCTCGCACTGCTCCGGCGCCATGTAGGCGAGCGTGCCGAGCACGTCGCCGGTGCGGGTGAGCGCGTCCTCCTCGACGAGGCTCGCGCCACCGAAGTCCGTCAGCTTGGCCACGGCGAGCGGGCCGTCGGGCGCCCGCGAGCCCGCCTCGGTTCCGCGCGGGACGAGGACGTTCTGAGGCTTGACGTCGCGGTGGATAACACCGCGGGCATGTGCGTGGGAGAGGGCACGCGCGAGCGTGACTCCGATCCGCAGCAGCTGCTCGTCCTCGAGCGCATCGTCAGCGAACAGCTGTGAGAGAGTCTCGCCGCGGACGAGCTCGGAGATCAGGTAGAAGCACTCCGCGTCGGAGTGCGCCTCATAGAGGGCCACGATCGCCGGATGAGACAGCCGCGCCGTGGCGAGAGCCTCACGGGTAGCACGCTCACTGTCCCCATCCGGAGCGAGCGGGATTCGCTTGACCGCCACCTCGCGGCCGAGCAGCTCGTCGCGCGCACGCCAGACGACGCCGAAGCCTCCCGATCCGAGGCGCTCGAGCATGTGGTAGCGACCGAGGACCAGTCCGTCGCCCGGCGGAGCCTCGCTCGCGGGGTTCGCGGCGCGCGGCGAGAGGCGCCGCCGCTTGCCCTCCTGCGGTAAGGGCTCCCACGCTGGAGGCTCTTTGAGAAGGGTGTGCTGCGACTCCACCGAGTCCTTGATTCGCCGTCCATAGGCGCCGTTCCTGCCCCGTAGCGCAGGAATATGTCCACTGACCGAGATGTTGCAGGCTCGTCACGGAACTGGCCGCCAGTCATACTTTGGCCCGTCCTGCAGTCCGCGAAGGAGCGCTCCACTTTTGTCGTTCTTCGACGATGGCGAGGAGACAGAGCCTCGACCGTCATCCCGGGCAGCGCAACCACGGCCGTCGGCCGCGGCGCCGCCGAGGCCCCGGCCACGCCGGCCGCAGCGCGCGAGTGCCACCTTGGGGATCGACCAGCACACGCTGATGGTGCGCCGCCTGGTGGCGGCCGGCATCGCGATCGTCGTGTTTATCGTGCTCATCCTGCTGATCAGCGGCTGCCTGAAAAGCGCGAAGGCGCAGTCGCTGCGTGACTACAACCGCGAGGTGAGCCGGCTCGCGAGCGAATCCGAAACCCAGGTCTCTCACCCGCTGTTCTCGGCGCTCGCCGGCGCCGGCAGCAAGTCGGCGCTCGACGTGGAGGTGCAGGTCGACCAGCTACGCATCAAGGCCCAGAGCATCGCCACTCATGCGAAGGAACTGAGCGTGCCGGGCGAAATGGTCGGCGCGCAGCGCAACTTCCTGCTCACACTCGACTTTCGCGTCGAAGGGATCACGAAGATCGCGGCGCTGCTTCCAACCGCGCTCGGGGGACAGCGCAAAGAAGCAACCGAAAAGATCGCCGGCGACATGGAGCTGTTCCTCGCCTCCGACGTGATCTATTCTCAGCGCGTCGTCCCGCTGGTCCAGCAGACGCTCGTGAGCAACGGGATCCACGGGCTGGGCACCGCCACGAGCCGCTTCCTTCCGAACATCGGCTGGCTCGATCCGACCGTGGCGCTCAGCCGAATCACGGGGCAGTCCGCGGCCGCGAGCCAGACCGGCGTAGCTCCTGGGAACCATGGCGACGCGCTGGTCTCGGTGAGCGTGGGCGCGAACACGCTGGAAGCGGAACCGGCTCTCAACCACATCAGCGGCGGCAGCAACCCGACGTTCACCGTCACCGTCGAAGACGCCGGCGAAAACACCGAGACCAACGTCAAGGTGGACGTGACCGTGACCGCCGGAGGCAAACAATTCAAGGCCTCACACACGATCAACCAGATCCAGCGCGGGCAGAAGGCCAACGTCGAAATCCCGATCGGCGGTGTCCCGCTGGGGGTCGCGGCGAAGATCGAAGCCTACGTAGAGCCGGTGCCCGGCGAGACCGAACTGGAAAACAACAAGAAGACCTACCTGGCGATCTTCGGGGCCTGAGCGCAGCCGAGGCGCTGCTCGCGCTACGGTGCGCGTACCCGCTGTGCGAGCGGCTAACTTGTGCCGATGGCAGCATCGATCACCGACACGCAGGGCATCATCGCGATCGCCGCGGCGGCCGTTGCCGCGCTCGCCCTCCTCGGTTGCCTGAGCCTCGCGCTGAGCCTGCGCCGGATGCGCCGCGCACAGCGCGTCGTGATGGGTGAGGAGGAGGAGCGTGACCTGGTGACCCACGCGGCCCGCATCGAGGAGGCGTTCGCGCAGCTGCGCGAGTACGTGGACGACACGGCGAGGCGGCTGGAGCAACGTCTGGCCGGCGTCGAGGCGACGCTGACGGGAACGTTCTCGCACCGGGCGCTGGTCCGCTACGACGCCTACAACGAGCTCTCGGGCCACCAGTCGATGTCGATCGCGCTCCTTGACCACGAGCAGTCGGGAATCGTGCTCTCCTGCATCCACCACCGCGAGCAGGCGCGCGTGTATGGCAAGCAGGTGCACTCCGGGCGCGGCGAACTCGAGCTCTCGCCCGAGGAGGCCGAGGCCGTCCGGCTCGCGCTGTCGGGCGACGCGCACGCCGGCGAGGCCGCCGAAGAGCCCGCCTGAGATGGCCTCGCGCCGGCCGCGCGTCGGTTATCTGGGACCCGAAGGGACGTTCAGCGAGGAGGCGCTGCTGGCGAGCGCCGCCCGCGAAGCCGTCGAGCCGGTGCCGCTCGCGTCGATCTTCGACACGGTTAGCGCCCTGCGCAGGCTGGATGTCGACTGGGCAATCGTCCCGATCGAGAACTCGCTCGAGGGGTCGATCAGCGTCACGCTCGACCTGCTCGCGGATGAGGCGCGCGACGTCGAGATCGTGGGCGAGGTCCTGCTGAGGGTGAGGCATTCGCTGATCGCCGCCCAGCCGGTGGAGCTGCACGAGATCGACACCGTGATCACACACCCACAGGTGCCCGGGCAGTGCGCGTCGTTCCTGCGCAGCGAGCTCGCCAGCGCGCGCTTGCTTCCAGCGAGCTCGACTGCGGAGGCCGTGCGATCCGTCGTCGCTGCGGGGGAGCGCGGGCAGGCCGCGCTTGGAACCGTGCTCGCGGCGCGCATTTACGGCGGCATCGTGATTCGCGAGGGGGTCGAGGATCGTGAGGACAACGAAACGCGCTTCGTATGGATCGCGCGCTTGGACTCGAACGCCTTTCCTCCACCGCTGCGGGCGGCGGCTGGCCAGCGGTGGAAGACCTCGCTTGTGTTCTGGGGCCCCGGCGCGGACAGCCCCGGCTGGCTGGTCCGCTGTCTCGACGAGTTCGCACGGCGGAGCATCAACCTCACCAAGATCGAGTCGCGCCCCCGCCGGGAGCGGCTCGGGAGCTACATGTTCTTCGTGGACCTCGACGGTCGCTTCGAGGACGACCCCGTCGCCGCGGCGATCGCCGGCATCGCGCCTCTGTGCGAGGAGGTGCGCGTGCTCGGGTCCTACCCGGCCGCGCCTCCCGCGTCGTGATGCGGCGCGGGTGCGCCAAAACGTGGCTGCGTAGAGCCACAGACTGCGCGCTCCCCCGCTAAACTCCCGGCCTACCATGGACAGCACCGTCCCCGCAGAGCCGGTGGGGTCCGTGTCGCCCTCCGAGCACCTGCGGCACGGACCTGAGACCTCGCCCATCGCGGCGATGGGCGGTCGGGTGCTCGTTCTGAACGCCACGTTTGAGCCGATCAACGTCTGCACGGTCCGGCGCGCGGTGGTGCTGCTGTTGAAGGCCAAGGCCGAGCTCGTCGAGCGCAGCCGCCTGGAGCTTCACTCCGAGAACTCGACGGTCGCGCGACCGGTTGTGATCAGGCTGATCACCTATGTGAACGTGCCGCGGGACGCGCACAGGCGGAAGATCACGCGCCGCGCCGTGTTCGCGCGGGACAGCTGGACCTGCCAGTACTGCGGATCGCGGTCGAACCTTACCGTCGACCACGTGATCCCACGCTCCAAGGGTGGGACCTCGAGCTGGGAGAACATCGTCGCCTCGTGCGCTCCGTGCAACCGTCGCAAGGGCGACCGGCTGCCGCGTCAGGCGGGAATGCACCCCCGCAAGCGCCCCCGCACGCCCCGCGCCGAGATCTTCATCCACGTCGCCAGTCCCACGATCCCGACCGCGTGGCTGCAGTACCTGCCGCAGGCCGCCTGATCGACGCCGCCGCTCGACGGGCCGGCGTTGCACGACCCACGCGGGCGTATCACGGCGAAGGGCGCCCCGACGGAGGCGCCCTTCGCTTGCTGCTCTGACTGGAATAGCCGAGACGACGATGCGACGGCCGGAGGGACCAGAGCCGGCGGTCGTCTCGGGGTGTCCCGGGTTGGATTCCGCTAAGCGGTCCAGCCTGCCTGCCCCCAGCTATGGGGGTCCGACCTAGCGGCCGGTCACCTCCAGGGTCCCGCAAGAACTGTCATGCAACGTACGGACCACCTCCTTTCTCTGGTCTGGCCAGAGTAGCGAACCGAGGCGACGTACGCCCAGAGGATCGCGCTGCCGTCAATCGACGATGACGCCGAACTCCTGCGCGTATGTCGCACCGGACTCGCCGCCGGCGCGCGACGGCGGGACCTGCGGCGTGACCGCGATCCCGGTTTCCGTGTATTGCGTGTCGAGCATGTTCGCGAGGTGCCCGGGCGACGCGATCCAGGCGTTGACGATCGCCTGCGGTGTCGCCGCGCCCAGCGTCCCCCAGGCGAGGTTCTCGCCGATCACGTAGCCGACGTTCTTGTTCGGGATGTAGCCGTCGGCGCGAATTCGGTCGACCGGAGTCACGCCGGTGGGGGAGACGTGCTCGAAGTAGTCGGCGCTGATCATTTCTTCGCAGTGTTCTTCCGCGGCCTGCTGGAGTGGAAGGCTGAGCGCCAGGGGGGCGTCGCCGTTCTCGGCTCGCTGCTTGTTGACGAGGCAGAGCACGGCCGCGCGGGCGAGTTCGGCGTTGCCCGGGGTCGGCATCAGTTCGGTGTCTTGACAGGTGCTTGCGAGCGCCGCCGCGATCGCGGTGGCGCGCCGCTTCACCGCGTTCGCGTGGGGCGCGAGGCCGGACCCTGGAGCGGGCTGCGCACCGTGAGAACGGCGGCTTCGGGGCCGGCGTCGCGAAGCGCTACTGCGCGTGCGGTGCGCGCTTCGTGGGTGCCGCGCGGAGTGGCGGTCACGTTTGACCGAGAGGGCCGCCCCCGCTCGCGGACTGGCGCCGACGAGGGCCGATAGGGGCCCGAGCGAGGCGGCGAGGAGCAGGGTGAGGGTAACCGCGAGGATCGAGCGGGCGCAGGAGCGGGGCACTAACTGTGCGTGTCGGCCGCAAATTGCGCGTGTTTGAGTTCGAAGACCGGAATTTGGACGGCTTGAAGGGGCCGTCGGGCGCGCAGAGGGTCGGCCGTCCCTCGCCGGCGCTCCCCGGGGCTATACCGTCGTTCTAGGCAGGTCCGGAGCCGTCGGCGACGGGCTCACCGTCGGCGGCCGTCGCGGCCGTCTCCTCGCCGGTGTCCACCACGAGCGCGACGGCGCTCACCATGTCGTCATCCTTGAGGTTCATCACCCGCACGCCCGTCGCCGAGCGGCCCTGCTGGGAGATGCCCTGGGCTGAGGTGCGCTGGACCATCCCGCCCACGCTGATGAAGACCAGCTCCTGGTGCTCTCGCACGACGAGCGCGCCGGCGAGGCCGCCCTTTTTCTCGGTAAGGCCGATCGTCTTCACGCCTTTCGCGCCGCGATTGGTCTTGCGGTACTGCCCGATCTGGGTGCGCTTGCCGTATCCGTTTTCGGTCACCACGAGCAGGTCCATATCGTCGCGGGCGACGTCCATCGCGATGACCTGGCCGCTCTTGCCGACGTCCATCCCGCGCACACCCGTGGTGTCGCGGCCCATCGCGCGCGCGTCGGACTCGGCGAAGCGCACGGTGAGCCCGGCGCGCGAGACCATGATGATCTCATCGTCGGGGTTCACGGCGCGGACGGCGAGCAGCTCGTCGTCATCGCGAATGTTGATCGCGATGATGCCGTCGGCTTTGATCGGCGTGTTGTAGGCCAGCAGCTCGGTCTTCTTGACGGTGCCGTTGCGCGTCGCGAACACGAGGTACTTCGTCTCCGAGAAGTCGCGTGTGGAGAGCACGGCCTGGATGCGCTCGCCCTCGGCCAGCGGGAGGATGTTGACGAGCGCGCGGCCCTTCGCGGTGCGCTGGGCCTCGGGCAGCTCGTACACCTTCGAGCGATAGACCTTGCCGCGGTTGGAGAAGAAGAGCAGGTAATCGTGGGACGAGCCCACGAACAGGTGCTCGATGAAGTCGCCGTCTTTCATGTCCATTCCCGTGACCCCGCGGCCACCGCGGAGCTGCTGGCGGTAGGTCGCCAAGGGCAGCGACTTGATGTAGCCGCTCTGGGTGATCGTGATCACCATCTGCTGGTCGGCGATCAGGTCCTCGATATCGATCTCGTCCTCCGAGTGGCTGATCTCGGTGCGTCGCTCGTCGCCGAAGCGCTCCGCGATCTCGGATAGCTCCTCCTTGATGACCGCGAGCACGCGGCCTTCGTCGCCCAGGATCGCGCGCAGCTCCGCGATCCTCTCTGTCACGTCGGCGTGCTCCTGTTTGATCGAATCGGCCTCGAGTGCGGTCAGCTGGGAGAGGCGCAGGTCGAGGATTGCGGTCGCCTGGACTGCGCTCAGCTCGAAGCGCGCCACGAGCTGCTCGCGTGCGCTGTCCCGGTCGCGCGAGCCACGGATCAGCTCGATGATCGCGTCGAGGTTGTCGAGGGCGGTCAGTAGACCCTCGAGGATGTGGGCGCGGGCCTCCTTCTCGGAGAGCTCGTGCTTGGTGCGGCGCACGATCACCTCGCGCTGGTGGGCCACGTAGTTGTGGATCACCGCGCGCAGGTCGAGCGTTCGCGGCACGTTGTCGACGAGGGCCACCATGTTGACGCCGAACGTCGTCTGCATCGGCGTGTGCTTGTAGAGCTTGTTGAGGACCACCTTCGGGATCGCATCGCGCTTGAGCTCGATCATCAAGCGCATGCCGCGCTTGTCGGAGTAGTCGTTGAGGTCGGCTATCTCGGAGATCTTTTTCTCCCTTACAAGGTCGGCGATCTTCTCGATCAGGCCGCCGGGGCCACCCTTCTTGACCATGAACGGAAGCTCGGTAACGACGATCGCCTCCTTGCCCTGTTTGAGCGGCTCGATGTGCGCGCGCGCCTGCAGGCGCACCCGCCCGCGCCCGGTCTCATAGGCGTCCTTGATCCCCGCCCGGCCCAGGATGATCCCCCCCGTCGGGAAGTCCGGACCCTTGATGTGGCGCATCAGACCCCCGACCTCCATGTCAGGGTCGTCGATGTACGCAATCGTGGCGGCGACCACCTCGCGCAGGTTGTGCGGCGGGATGTTGGTCGCCATGCCCACGGCGATACCCGATGAGCCGTTGACCAGCAGGTTGGGGAAGCGCGCGGGAAGAACGAGCGGTTCCTGGCGAGAGCCGTCGTAGTTCGGCGCGAAGTCGACGGTGTCCATGTCGAGGTCTCGCAGCATCTCGGTGGAGATGCGGGCCAGGCGCGCCTCGGTGTAGCGCATCGCGGCTGCCGGATCGTCATCGATCGAGCCGAAGTTGCCTTGGCCGTCGACGAGCTCGTAGCGCATGGAGAAGTCCTGCGCCATCCGCACGAGGGTGTCGTAGATGGCCGTGTCGCCGTGGGGGTGATAGTTGCCCATCACCTCGCCGACGATCTTCGCGCTCTTGGCACGGGGGCGGGTCGGCCCGACGCCGAGCTCGCTCATCGCATAGAGGACGCGGCGGTGGACGGGCTTCAGGCCATCGCGCACGTCGGGCAGCGCACGCCCGACGATCACCGACATCGCGTAGTCGAGGTACGCGGTGCGCATCTCCTCCTCGAGGGCGCGCGGTTCGACGTTGCCGCCGCTTATGACGTCAGCGCTGGCCATGGCTCACACGTCCAGGTTGGCGACGGCTCTGGCGTTGTCCTCGATGAATTCGCGGCGCGGCTCGACCTGGTCGCCCATCAACATCGAGAAGATCCGGTCGGCGGCGAACGCATCCTCGAGGGTCACCTGCGCCAAGGTACGCGTCGTCGGGGACATCGTTGTTTCGCCGAGCTGCTCAGCGTCCATCTCGCCGAGACCCTTGAAGCGCTGCAGTTTGATGCCCTTCTGCGCGACGGCCAGGACGGCGTGGCGGAGGGCCTCGAAGGACGGCGCCAGCTCCTTGACGTCGTCCAGGCGTACTTCGAATGGCGGCGTCCCCGCGAGCTCTACCAACTGGGCGTGGACGCGGGCGAGCTGGCGATACTCCTGGGAGTCGAAGAGCGCGCGCTTGATTCGGTGCGTGCGCGCGAAACCCGTCTTGGCCTCGACCGCCTTGACGCGAATCTCCAGGGGGTCCTGGTCGACCAGCTCCGCGAGATGGGTGTCACCCTCGACGGTGGCGCGCGCAAGCAGCTCGATCGCCGCCTCGGCGCTCATGGTCTGCTCGTCGAGCATCGAGGACTCCTCGAGGAACTGCACCATCTCGTGGCCGTGGCTCGCGCGTAACGAGGAGGCCCAGCCCTCATACTGCTTCAGCAGCCGCGAGAAGCGCTGCCAGCGTGTCTCGGTGAGCTTGAACTGTGTGCCGTGACGGTCGAAGACCTCGATCTTCTCCCACTTGTCCGAGAGCAGGATCTCCTCGAGTTCGGAGTCCTTCTCGATGTAGCGCTCGCGCGATCCCTGCTTGAGCTTGTAGAGAGGCGGCTTGGCGATGTAGACGTAGCCCGCCTCGATTAGCTCCTGCATCTCGCGGAAGAGGAGCGTCAGCACGAGCGTTCTGATGTGCGCTCCGTCAACGTCAGCGTCGGTCATGACGATCACCTTGTGGTACCGCGCGTTATCGATGTTGAACTCGTCGCGGAC
>DATMQG010000028.1:0-24675 GCA_035566835.1 Solirubrobacteraceae bacterium | reverse complement strand
CGAGCGCCACGCCGCAAGCGTGGCGTCTGCCGGCTCGGCGAGGCGACGTTCGAGCGCTTCGAGCAGGAGCGACAGCGTCGGCTCGATCGCCTCGCGCGGGAGGCCGAGCGTCGCGGCCGGCAGCGGCGAGGTGGCCGAGCGGGCGCCGCCGGGGCGCAGCTCGGCCGGAAGCTGATCGAGCTCGACGGCGACGTTCAGGCCGATCCCGAGCACGGCCCATCCCTCTTGCGGGCGACCCTCGATCAGGATCCCGGCGAGCTTCGCCAGCTGCTGCTCTGAGGTGGGCTGGGGTCCACGCTTCGGGCGCCCCTGCGAAGATGGCGCTCTCACCGTTGGCGGCGAGGATTCCACGACGACGTCGTTCGGCCACTTGATGCGGGCGTCCTCACCAGCGACGTCACAGACGGCCACGGCGGCGATCATCGGCAGCAGCGATGGCGGTGTGCGTAGGAGCAGCGACATCAGCAGGGCGCTGCCGGGCGGCGCCGACCAGCGCCGCCCTCCTCGACCGCGCCCGGCGCTCTGCGCGGCGGCCGTGACGAGCGTTCCGTGCGGCGCGCCGCCGAGCGCCAGCTCCCTCGCCCGATCGTTGGTGGAGTCGGTGCGACGCAGGTGCAGCCGCGGGCGCCCGAGCGTGCTCACGGCGGGCGAACCACGAGCTCGTCGCCGCGCTCGGCTCCCAGCAGCTCGGCCGCCGAGCCGCGATTGACGGCAAGCGCGAGCATCCGCTGCGCGTCCTCGTAGGCGAGGAGCTCGCCGGCGGGAACATCGGCGAAGGTAGAGCCGTAGCGCGCGGTGTGGTTCCTGCCCGCGTGGCTGACCGTCATCGTCTCCCCGAGCCCCACGCCGAGCGCCGCAAGCTGCTCCGCGTCCGCGTCGAGAATCAGGTTCCCGAAGTTGTCCCAGCGCAGCACGTGGGCCCTCAGCACCCCGTCGCCGAGCTGCGCCGAGGCCAGCTTCAGGCGGCGGAGCCCATCGACCGCCAGCGGCTCGCCGACTGCGCCAAGCACGGCGCCCGCCGCCAGGGCGCCGGCCACGGGCGCGAAGATGTCTCGGCCGTGGAAGCTGCGCGACACGGGCTCGAGGCGCTCGGGCGAACCCCCGATGTCCACCGCCTCGATGGCTCCTCCAAACAGCTCGGCCGCCGGCATCAGCAGCCCGTTGTCGGGCCCGACGAGCAGGCGATCCTCCTCGGCCGTGCGCAGCGCCACGGCGCGACGCGCTTGTGCTCCCACCGCGCCGACGTTCGGGTCGACGACAGCGAGGTGCACGCCGGCGGGCATGTAGGGAAGACTGCTGCGCAGGACTTCGGCGCCGGTCTGAAGGTCGTAGGGCGGGATCGCGTGGGTCAGGTCGATCACCCGAGCGGCGGGACAGCGACGGGTGATCACGCCATGGCACACGCCGACGAACTCATCGCGGTAGCCGTAGTCGGAGAGGAAGCTGATGACCGGAGGATCCACGGTGCGCAGCGCTCAAGCGTCGCGTTCGGCCGCGTCGTCCAGGAGGGCGTCGATGACCCCGTCGATGTCGTGTCGTGAGGCCTCGACGTGGGCTTCGAGCCCGTGCTCGCGAAGCGTCTGGCTGGTGATGGGTCCGATCGAGACGATGCGCGTCGCGGGCGAAAGAGCGGCGGCCCCGTTCCGCGACGAGGCGGCCTGCAGGAAGTAGCGCACGGTCGAGGATGAGGTGAAGGTGATGTAGTCGGCGCCCAGGGCGGTCTCGAGGGCCCGCTCGGAGAGCGGCTCGGCGACGGTCTCATACAGGTCGAGGACGTCGACCTCGGCGCCGCGCTCGCGCAACGCCTCGGGGAGCACCTCGCGCGCGCCGCGCGCCCGGGCGATGAGGGCGCGCGTGACGGGCACGCCGGCGAGGGCCTCGACCAGCGCCTCGGCGAGGAAGCGCTCGGGCAGGACGTCGGCGACGATGCCGCGCGCGGCAAGCGCCTGCGCGGTGCCGGGACCGATCGCCGCCACGCGCGCACCCGCGAGCGCGCGCGCATCGCGATCCCCCGCGGCGAGACGCTCGAACATCGCGCTCACGCCATTCGCGCTGGTCAGGCAGATGAGGTCATACGGCGAAGGGTCCAAGGGCGGGCCCGGCAGCGGTGAGACGCGGATCACGGGAGCCTGCACCACGCGCGCGCCACAGGCTTCGAGCGCCCGTGCCAGACCGCTGATCTGAGCGCGCGCCCGCGTGACGGCGACCGTCCGGCCCGCAAGCGGCAGCGGCCGCAGCCAGGAGAGCTGCTCGGCGAGCGCCGCGACGGGTCCGACGACGGTGATCGCCGGTGCCCTGAAGTTCTCGCCGTGGGCGAGCTCGGGGACGGTCTGGAGCGTCCCCGTGACTGTGCGCTGAGCCGGCAGCGTCCCCGCTTCGACGACGGCCGCGGGCTCCTCGGGGGAGCGGCCCGCCGCGATCAGGGAGTCGGAGATCTGGCGCAGCCGGCGCAGGCCCATGTAGAAGACGAGCGTTCCGGGGAACCGCGCGAGAGCCTGCCAGTCGATTGCCGTCTGATCCTTCTCGGGATCCTCATGCCCGGTGACGAGGGCCACGGCGCTCGCGAGCCCGCGGTGAGTGACGGGGATGCCGGCGTAGGCGCTGGCGGCCACTCCGGCCGTCACCCCGGGCACGATCTCGAACGGAATGCCGGCCGCCCGCAGCGCGAGCGCCTCCTCGCCACCGCGCCCGAACACGAACGGATCCCCGCCCTTCAGTCGCACGACCTCCTTGCCGGCCCGGGCGCGCTCCACCATCAGCGCCTCGGTCCGCTCCTGCGCGACCGAGGCTCCGCCGCCCTCCTTGCCTACGAACAGCAGCTCGGCGTCTGCCCGCGCGCCGTCGAGCGCGGCGGCCGGGATCAGCCGGTCATGCAGGATCACGTCGGCGCTCGAGATCAGCGCCAGCGCGCGCGCGCTAAGCAGGCCGGGGTCGCCGGGACCTGCGCCGACGAGATACACGCGCCCGCTCATACGCCGACCGGCCAGTGCTCGACCTCGAGCTCGGCCATCGGGAAGTGCTTTGGGTTGCCCGTTGCCACACGCGCGCCGACGCCCACGGCGGCAGCCGCGATCAGGCAGTCGGCCTCGCTCAGCGTGATCCCCCTCATGGCGTGATCCCGTCGCCAGCGTCCGGCCCGCTCGCCCTCCGCTCGACCCAGCGGGGCGAGCTGGAATCCGTCCAGAAGCCGGGCGACAGGCGCCTGCTCCACCTCGTGAGTTCCACGGAACAGCTCCTCGATGTTGACCGCGCATACCCATGGCACCTGCGCCTCACGTCGCAAACCGCGCAGGCGCTCGGCGGCGGCGAGCCCTCGCAACGCGTCGATCAAGACCGTCGTGTCGAGCAGCAACGACAACGATCAGCCAACGCGGGCCGGATCGCCGCGGCGCTGCGCCGCAACCCAGCCGGCGGGATCGCGATCCCACTCATGCTCACGACCCGCAAGGGCGCCGAGCCCTGCTTCGATGTCCTCCCAGCGGCGCTCGTCCTCGAGCGCTCGACGCACCGACTCGCTGATGAACATGCTCCGACGTCGTCTGCCGACGCGCTGATCGAGCTGCTTCACCAGCTCGTCGTCCAAGCTTATGTGCAGACGCATGGCCACACGCTAGCACACAGCCTTACGCCGTCAGCGCCATCTCCTGCGCCCGCGACAGGAGCTCGCCGGCGCCGATCCGCTTCAGCCGTGCGGCCACTGACCGTCCGAGCGCCTCGGGCTCGGAGATGCTTCCCATGAGCTCGTCGCTGGCCCAGGCCGAACCGTCCGGCAGTCCCACCCAGGCGCGCAGGAGCAGCATGCTGTCGGCGCCAGGCGACGCATGGGCGCCTAGCGGCGTGTGGCAAGTCGCGCTCAGCCCGGCTGCCAGGGCCCGCTCCGCGAGCAGGCACGCGAACGCGCGGCGGTCGGTGATGGCGTTCACGACGTCCTGCACGCGGGCGTCGCCGGCCCGCCCCTCGAGCGCGAGGATGCCCTGCCCCGGAGCCGGCACGAATCGCTCGAGGTCGAGCTCGCCGCCGATCTCCGACTCGCGCCCTAGCCGCTGCAGGCCGGCGTGCGCGAGCACGATCGCGTCCAGACGCTCGGCGCCGTCCGCGAGCTTGCGCAAACGGGTGTCGACGTTGCCGCGAACAGCCACCAGCTCGAGATCCTCACGCGCCGCCCGCAGCTGCGCGACGCGACGGATGCTGCTCGTGCCGACGCGGGCACCCGCCTCCAGCGCGTCCAGGCCCGACGGCCCGCAGATCACGTCACCGGGGGCCGCCCGCGCCGGCGCGCCCAGCAGAGACAGCCCCTCGGCCAGCTCGCCCGGCACGTCCTTCGCTGAGTGCACCGCGAGGTCGACCCGCCCGTCGAGCAGGGCCTGCTCGAGCTCGGCGACCCAGCGCGACTTGTCCTCAACCGCCTCGCCGCGATCGCCCCGCGTGATGATCGGCACGATCTCGCACTCGACGTGCTGGCTGATTTTCAATCGGTCGCAGACCAGCCGGGCCTGCGTCAGCGCCAGCGCGCTGCGCCGGGTGCCGACGCGCATCAGCGCTCGCGACGGCGGCGCGCCCTCGAGGGCACATGCACCCTCGCGGGCACAGGCAGGTCATGGACCTCCGCCAACTTCGCCGGCTGCTGCTCGGGCGCCGCATCCTCCCGCAGCCCGAACAGCTCCCTCACCAGCTCGAGGCTCGCGTGCCCGCGGTCGGCGCCCATGCTCCGCAGGCGGATCGTGGGCTCGTGCAGCAGGCGGCTCATCACGGCCCGGGCGATCGCCTCCACGCGCGCGAGGTCTCGAGGCGACGCCGACTCCCAACGCCCGGAGTTCTCCGCCAGCACCTGCTCCACAAGCGCGCTGCCATGCTCGCGGAGCGCGCTCACCGTGGGCAGCGCATCAGCCTGGCCGAGCCAGCGCGCGAAGCGGTGGATCTCCTCCTCGACGATCTCAAGCGCTCGCGGCAGCTCCTCCGCGCGCGTGTTCAGATTGCGGGCGACGACGGCCTGCAGGTCGTCGATGTCATAGAGGCTGACACCCTCGAGCTCGCCGCACTCGGGCTCGACGTCGCGCGGCACTGCGATGTCGATCAGCAGCAGCGCGCGGCCATCGCGCTCTGCCATCACGAGCTCCAGCTCCTCGCGGCCGACGATCGCATGCGGGGAGGATGTCGAGGAGAGCACGATGTCCGCCCGCACCAGCTGGTCGGGCAGCTTGTCGAGGCCGACGACCGATCCGCCGAAGCGCTGCGCCACGCTGAGCGCGCGATCGGCGTGCCGGTTGGCCACGAAGATCGTGTCTGCGCCCCGATCGGCAAGCGCCTGCGCCATCAGCTCGCTCGTGTCGCCCGCGCCGAGGATGACCACGTCGCGGCCCTGCAGCCCGTCGAGCACGCTCAGCGCGAGGTCGACGGCGACCGACGCAATGCTGACGCGGCTCGAGCCGATGCCGGTCTCCGAGCGCACGCGCTTGCCGGTCGCCAGCGCGGCCGCGAACAGCCGGTTCGTGAGCGCGCCCGCGCAGCCGGAGCGCATCGCCGCTTCATGCGCGCGCCTGACCTGACCCTGGATCTCGGCCTCGCCCACGATCATCGACTCCAGGCCGGCCGTCACGCGGTAGAGCTGCCGTGCGGCGTCGCAGTTGCGCGGCGAGTAGATCGCCTCGGCCAGCTCGGTCGGGCGGATCGAGGCCCGGCCGGCGAGCAGCCCCAGCACGTCGGACTCGGCGCGTACCGGGTCGCCGACGACGAGGTAGATCTCGGTTCGGTTGCAGGTCGAGATCACGACGGCCTCCCGCACCTCGGCGGTTGCCGTCAGCACGCGCGCAAACTCGCTCGCTTCGCCTTCGCTGAACGCGAGGCGCTCGCGCAGCGCTACCGGCGCCGTCTTGTGCGAGATGCCCAGGGCGAGTAGCTCGTTCATACCGGCGGCTCCGCTCGAGCCGGGTCCGCATCGCCGACGACGCCGGCGGCAACCGGCGTGCGCTCCGAGAGCTCCAGCAGCTCGCCGAGCTCGCGCTCGATCCTGCCCAGGCGGATGGCCATGATCGCCACGTAGATGAGTACGAGAGCGAACAGCACGACGTAGGCACCGGCCACGTACTTGCCCGCCTCGTGCAACGGCAGGGCCGGCAGCTGGGCTAGCACGCCCGCCACTAGAGGCCGTCCCTGCCGGCTCCTCGTGCGGTCATCATCGCCGCGGGGTGGAGCGTCGTGGGCGCGGCGCTGCGTCCGCGGCGAGAAACCGAGACGAGCGCATCGTCACCGGCCAGCCTGCGCCGGAGCGCCCGCAGCTGCGCCCTCGCGTGCTTGGCCGTGAGCTCGTACCTGAAGAGAGTCGTGTAGAGCAGCGCGATGCCGGCGAGCGCGACGACGAACGTGAGCGCCATCGGGCCCGGCAGGTTCGAGGTGGCGCCGAGCACGCGCGGGTGCACGTATGCGGTCGACATTCGGACTGCGATGAAGTTCAGCGGCACGAACGCTCCCGCCGTGATCGCGAACACCGACGCGTAGCGCGCCTGACGCTCGGGATCCTCGATCGCGAACCGCAACGGCTGGTAGGTCGCATAGAGAAGGAACACGATCAGGAACGAGACCAGCGTAGGCTCGTTCCACACCCACCAGTGTCCCCAGGAGCCCTTCGCCCAGATCGAGCCGGTGATCAGCGTCCCGACGCCGAAGATCAGGCTCATGTGGATCGCAACGTATGAGCGCATGTCCCAGGCCGGATCGCGCGTGCGCAGATGCTGGATCGCCATGATCCCGCCTGCCACGAAGCCGCACAGCGAGACGATCGCCAGCGGCACGTGCACGTAGAAGATCTTCTGCAGGAAGCCCTGTTCGGCTTCGAGCGGCGCGTAGAAGAAGACGAGGCCGAGGGCAGCCGTCATCACGGCGGCCGTCGAGATGCTCAGCGCGCGCAGGCCCTTGCCGTACATGGGTTTTGTCTAGTCCTCCAGCAGGAAATCGAAGAGGGCGTAGGCGATCAGCCCGAACACCAGATCATAGAGCCCCAACGTCAGCAGCCAGCGGGAGGGCGGGCCTGCATGATGGCCCATGCTCAGCACCGGCGTGCTCGCTCGCGCGCCTCCGATCACGATCGGCACCAGCAGCGGCAGCGCGAGCAACGGTCCCAGCAGGTCGCGCGCGCGGGTCCGCACAGCCAGCGCGGCCACGAGCGTGCCGATCGCCGCGACGCCGAGGTCGCCGAGCGCCAGCACTCCGACCAGGCCGGGCAGCACGTGGCCGAGCGACGGCCCCAGCAGGAGCAGCGCGAAGGCCGGCACCGCCACGAGCTCGAGCACGAGCAGGTAGATGAGCAGCGTGAGGGCCTTCGCGAGCAGCATCGCGCTGCGGTCCACCGGCGCGAGCAGGAACCCGTCGAAGCCGCCCTCCTCGGCGTCGGCCACGAACAGCCGGTTGACGCCCAGGATCGCAGCGAACAACAGCGTGACCCACAGGATTCCGGCCGCGAGGTCGCCTTCGACGACATTCCGGTTGAGCGCGAAATGAAACACCACGAAGGTGGTGACGGCGAACAGCGACATCCCCGGCACGGACTCCAGCGTGCGCAACTCCACGAGCAGCTCCTTGCGCAGCAGCGCGCCCACGGTCCGTCTCACCGGTAGAGCTCCGCGATCTCAGCCCGGGCGACATCGGCGGCCGGGCGCAGCAGCACCTGGCGGCCGGCTCGCAGGCCCAACACCAGGTCGGCTTCGGCGAGGCCGCCGGTCGGGTCATGGCTGCAGATCACGCGCGTGCGACCCGAGCAGACTCCGATCAACGGCGCCACGAGCTCGACGGCCGCCGGGTCGAGGTTTGCGTAGGGCTCGTCGAGCAGCAGCAGCTCGGGATCGTGAAGCACCGCACGCGCCAGCGCCACCCGCTGGACCATTCCCCGCGAGAGCGTCTTCAGCGGCTCGCGGGAGCGACGATCCATCGCCACGAGCTCGAGCAGCTCGCCCACGCGCTCATCGGCGACACCGTGCAGACGTGCGTGAAAGCGCAGGTTCTCGCGCGCGGTGAGCTCGCGATACAGGAGCGGCTCGTGTCCAAGCAGCCCCAGCCGCCCACGGACGGCCCAGGACTCCTCCGGGAGACGCGAGCCGAGCACGCGTACGCTGCCGCCCTGAGGGCGCAGGAGCGTGGCGAGCACACGCAGCAGCGTCGTCTTGCCGGCTCCGTTGGGCCCGAAGACGACCAACGTCCGGCCCCGCTGAAGCGAGAGCGAGACCCCACTCAACGCCTTCCTTTCGCCGTAGTGCCGAGCGAGCCCCTCGACCTCGAGCGCGGGCATGCTCAGGTTCGCCGTCGCCGCGAGCCGGTTCTCGTCCGATCCTCGATCCGGGGTCGATGGCGTCGGCGAATGTTGAGCTCGCGCGCTCGATTTATTGTGCCTGGAAACGTGGCGACTATAGCTATCGCGAGCCCGACGACGAGCGCATTCCTGGTGAGCCTTGATACGGTCCGCGCGGCGACGTTGCGGATCGTCAAACCGACGTGGAGGAGCGTGGCATGGCGAACGAGCCGGTAGTCAGCGCCCGTGGTGAGGGCGACGCGGTTTGGATGCTTGGGGGCCGCTACGAGGTCAGGGTTTCCGGCGAGCAGACGAACGGAGCACAGACCGTGATGGAGATGTGGATGCCGGCGGGGCTGGGGCCGCCGCCACACACGCATCCAGGCACGGAGTCGGTGTATGTGCTGGAGGGGAAGCTGCGCTACCACATTGGCGAGGAGACCCTCGAGGGCGCTCCTGGGTCCTTCTTCCACATTCCCGCGGGGACGGTCGAGTGCTTCGAGCCGACCGAGGAGTTGCGCGTGCTCGTCACTTACACGCCGGGCGGGATCGACCGCTTCTTCGCAGAGGCGGGCGAACCGGCACGTTCGCCGGGACTTCCCCCGACCCCGACGGAGCCCCCCGACCTTGAGCGCCTGACGAGCATCGCCGCACGCTACGGGATGGACATCCAGCAGCCGGGATAGTCGCCGGGCCTCGAGCGTATCGCTCAGGCTCTGGACAACTGCAGCGCCCGTGCGCTTTGCGCTCGCGCGATCAGGTCGCGCACGGCCTGCTCATCGCCGTCGCGCAGCAGCGCGACCGGGTCTGGTTCGCCGCCGACGATGCCCTCAAAGAACTCCTTGCGATCCTGGTATGTCGGCAGGGTGCTCTTGGCCCAGCCGCGAACCTCGTTGAGCAGCACGGCCAGCCGCGCGTAGGGCTCGCCGAACTGGCCTTCGATCTCGCGCTTCATGCGCTTCGCCAGCGCCGGCGAGGCGCCGGCGGTCGAGATCGCTATCGCGAGCGGTCCCGTCCGGACGATCGCGGGCAGGATGAAGTTGCACAAGGGCGGGACGTCGACGACGTTCACGAGCATCGCCCGTCGCTCGGCGTCGCCGTACACGGCGATGTTCACGTCGGTCTCGTTCGTCGCCGCGATCGCGATGAACACTCCCTCGAGGTCCTCTGGGCCTGCGTAGCCGCGCTGCTCCCAGCGGATCGACCCCTCGCGCGCGTACTCCTGCAGCTCCGGCTCGGCCTGCGGCGCGATCAGCGTCACCTCGCCGCCGCACGCGAGCAGACCCTCGACCTTCTCGAGCCCGACCGAGCCGCCACCGACGACCACGCAGCGCCGTCCGACGAGCCGCAGGCAGGCGATGTAGAAGGGAGTGTCGAGCATTCCCTGGACGCAGCTCTGGTCGCAGATTCCCCTGCGAAGCTGACAGACGCACTCCTTGCCTGCGTAAGCGTGAGCGGGCATGGATCAAGCGTAGCTACAACGGGGCGTCGCGCATGGAGGCGAGAGTCCGGAGCTTGTGGCGCGCGGGGATCAGGTACCGCCTCCTTGACACGGGCTTCCGTCTCAGCGCCTGGGCCCGCCTCGGCCCAGCGCCCGCGCGCTCACGCGCGCCAGCGCCACGGCGCCGCTGCGCCAGGCGTCGTGCCGGTCGGACTGGCGCGCGGAGCGCAGCTTCGCAACCGCCCGCGCCGCGCGGAGCGTCGTCTGATCGTACGGGCCCCACCACAGTCCGCGCGTCGCTGCAGGGTCCCACGTGATCAGCTTTTCCTGCCCACAGGCCTTGAGGCCGGCCTCGCCCAGCGTTCTCCCGAGACCGCCTCCGGCGGCGGCGCCCCACGGCCCCCGCGACACCGTCGGCCCGGGCAGGTGATCGTTCAGCCACACCATCCCGGCGTGAAGCTCGCGCGCGATCCGCAACGCCTGATAGCGGTCGGCGGTCCACACCGAGGCCCCGAGCCCGTAGTCGCTGTCGTTGGCCAGCCGGATCGCCTCATCAACGGAGTCAACCGGCACGAGCACCAGGACCGGCCCGTCGAGCGGCTCGCGCAGCAGCCGCATCTCCGCGCTCGCGCCGGTGATAACGGTCGGGGCGTAGAACGCGCCGCCCTCGCAGCCGGGCGGCGCGATGGGACCGCCGCAATGAACCGTCGCGCCCTGCTTGACGGCTTCACGCACGAGGTCGTTGAGGTACTCGACGCGGCGTCGTGATGCGAGTGGCCCGACCTGGACGTCCGGATCGCTCGGGTTACCAACGGTGAGGGCCCTGGCGCCGTCTACAAGCTCGCCAAGGAACCGCGCGAAGAGCTCCCGCGCGACGTACACGCGCTCGACCGATCCGCGGGCCTGCCCGGCGCCCGCGCACCCGGCCCACAGGGCTCCCGCCACCGCGCTGGGCAGGTTCGCGTCAGCGAGCACGAGCATCGCGTCCTTGCCGCCCAGCTCGACCGTCACCTCCTTCTCGCGCGAGACGCAGGCCCGGGCGACCGCTCGCCCGACGGCGGGCGAGCCCGTGAAGAGGACCTTGTTCACGGGGGACTGGGCCAGCGCGACACCCACCTCGGCGCCGCCGTGCGCGACCAGCACGAGCCCCTCCGGGAGCCCCGCGCGGGCGAGCACACGCGCGATCCGCTCGCCCGCCAGCGACGCCCGGGGCGCGGGCTTGAACACGATGCCGTTGCCGGCGAGCAGCGCGCCCGCGATCTGGCCGAGGGGCTGTGCGAAGGGCGCGCTCCCGGCCCCGATCACGCCGACAACGCCGTACGGCTCATATGCGATGCGAGCGCGCTTGAGGAGCGACATCGAGCGGTTGACCCCGACACGGCGGCCGCCCAGCACCTTCGCCCCGTCCTCGGCGATCCAGATCAGCGCATCGATCGCCGCCAGCAGCTCGAGCGTCGCGATCTCCCCTGGCGGGCGCCCCTGCTCGCGCGACAGGGCCACCTGGAGCTGATCGAAGTCGTCGATCACCGCCTGCGCCATGCGTCGCATGTACCTGGCGCGGTCCTTCACGCGCAGCAGCGCCCATAGCGGCTGCACCTTGGCGACCGCCTCGACGACCGAGTCGATCCGCTCGGGTGCAGTGCCGGGCACGCTGCCCAGCTCCTGGCCCGTGACCGGGTCGCGCGAGACGCGGCGCTCCCGCGTCGCGGGATCCTGGGAGGCGATGCTCATCGAGCAGCGATTATCGCGGGTCAAGACCCCTTTTCCGGCGAATCCGCTCGAGCCGCCGCGCGAGCTCCTGCTCTGCCTCGTCGGGCTCGTAGAAGCGCTCCCGGGCCACGACCTCGGGAAGCAGCTCCTGAGGGGAGAGGTGGCCGGGGTGCTGGTGGGGGTTGTCGTAGGCGCCGCGCTCTCCTCCCGCCGATCGGAGCTCGGCGAGCGGGCCCGAGCGCAGCCAGCCGGGCACGGGCGCGGCCCCGTGCTCTCGCACGTGACGCGTGGCCGCCGCCAGCGCTCGCCCCGCCGCGTTGGACTTCGGCGCGAGCGACAGGTAGATCGCGGCTTGGGCGAGCGCATAGCGAGCCTCCGGAAGCCCGACATGCTCGACCGCGTGCGCTGCGGCCGTCGCGACTGACAGCGCGGCGGGGTCGGCGTTGCCGATGTCCTCGGAGGCGAGGATCACCATCCGCCGCACGATGAAGCGGGGATCCTCACCGCCCTCGAGCATCACCGCGAGGTAGTACAGGGAAGCGTCGGGATCGGACCCGCGCGTCGCCTTGATCCAGGCAGATATGTAGTCGTAGTGCCGATCGCCCCCCTTGTCGTAGAGAACGGCACGGCGCTGGAGCGCATCCTCGACGTGTTGGAGCGTCACCGACTCCTCACCGAGCTCGGCGACGGTGACCGCGGCCAGCTCGAGCGCGTTCAGCGCGGTGCGCGCGTCTCCTTCGCTACGCGCGGCGAGGAACTCGATTGTCTGCTCCTCCAAGTGGATCCGGTCCGAGGCGGCGCGACGCAGCACGACGGCGATCTCCTCCGCGCTGAGCTCGCTCAATGCGTACACCCGCAGGCGCGAGAGCAGCGCAGCATTGATCTCGAAGGCGGGGTTCTCCGTCGTCGCGCCGATCAGCGTGACCAGGTCCTCCTCCACCGCGGGCAGCAGCGCATCCTGCTGGGCCTTGTTGAAGCGGTGGATCTCGTCAAGGAACAGCACCGTCTGCGCACCGCCTGCTGCACGACGGTGCGAGGCCCGCTCGATCACCGCGCGCACCTCGGCGCGACCGGCCTGAACGGCGCTGAGCTCCTCGAATGCTGCGTCGGAGCGCTCCGCGAGCATCCTCGCGAGCGTCGTCTTGCCCGACCCCGGTGGACCGTAGAGCACCATCGAGTGGGGCCGGCCCTGCTCGATCGCCGTCCTCAGCGCCGAGCCCGCGCCGAGCAGGTGCGACTGGCCCACGAACTCCTCCAGGCTCCTGGGACGCATCCGCACCGCGAGCGGGCGGCTGTGGCTGTCTGCGCCCGCGGCCGCCCCCGCCCGTGAGGCCCCGCCGCCGGCGCCCTCGTCGAAGAGGGTGTCCATGACCCGAGTATCGCGAGTTGCAGCCGTCTGTTTGACCTCACCAAGGAGGGTAGCGGACCAGAGGGGCGCAAAACGTGTCCAAAACGTTGGCGCAAACGCCGCGCTCACAGTAACTATGCATCTAAACTTCACGATGAAGGTCGGCCGTGGGGTGGTGTCGAACATGAACGTCCGATGTTTACTCCCCACCCCTGCGCGCTTCGCGGCGAAACGGGCCCTGAATGAGCGTCGGCGCGGCTGAGTTGCTGCCGGGAGCCGGAGGTGGCCTCGCGCTTCCCGAGGGCGGTCGGGAGATTGCTGCCCGAACGCCGCTGCAGCTGTTCTGGTCGCGCCTGCGACGCGACCGCGTAGCGCTGGTTTCGCTCGGTTTCATCATCTTCCTGATCATCGTCGCGATCGCGGCACCGCTGATCGTCAAACTGCTCGGCCTCCCGGGGCCCTACACGCAGAACCCGAACCTCACCGATTCCTTCGGCAGCCCGCTCGGCCCGAGCGGCGCACACCCATTTGGCGTCGATCAGCTCGGCCAGGACGTCATGTCCCGCGTCATCTACGGCACGAGGGTCTCGCTCGAGGTAGGGATCATCGGCACCGCCATCGCGACCGTGATCGGGGTCGTGCTCGGTGTGGTCGCCGGCTTCTACCGCGGCGTCGCAGACACCCTGCTCTCGCGGATGGCCGACGTTGTGCTCTCGCTCCCGATCCTGCTCCTGGGTCTCGGCATCGGCGCCGCATGTGCGGTTAGGGGCTGTCTCGGAGGGACGATCCAGACGGGGCTCGGCGAGATCCTCTTCCTGATCACCCTTGCTACGTGGACCTACGTGTATCGCATCGTCCGCGGGCTCGTGCTGTCGCTGCGCGAGCGCGAGTTCGTCGATGCCTCGCGCGCGCTCGGAGCATCGAACGCCCGAATCATGTTCCGCGAGATCCTGCCGAACCTCGCCGCGCCGATCATCGTCTACTCGACGCTGCTGATTCCGCTGAACATCCTGCTCGAGGCGGCACTGTCATTCCTCGGCGTCGGCATCCGCCCCCCGACCGCGAGCTGGGGCCAGATGATCGCCGCGGCGACCCCGATCTTCAACACGGCCTGGTGGTACATGGCCTTCCCCGGTATCGCGCTGCTGTTGACCGTGCTCGCATTCAACCTGCTCGGCGACGGCCTGCAGGATGCGTTGAACCCAAGGACCGCCCGATGAAGTGGGCACCCGCAAGACAACCAGAGGAGATCCAATGATGAAGTCGCTCAGAACGATTGCGCTGGCGGCGCTCGCGGGTGTGTTCGCACTCGGGGTGGCCGCCTGTGGGTCAAGCAGCTCGAAATCGGCCAACGCCGGCCTCAACGTCGCCGCGGGCGTCCAGACGCCCGCGTCGCAGTCGCTCACTGGCGGCAAGCGCGGGGGCACGCTCAACGTTGTCAACCATGAGGACTTCGAACACATCGATCCGGGGCAGTCGTACTTCGCGATCGACTACCAGGCCGTGTATGCGACCAACCGGCCGCTGTACTCCTACAAGCCGAACGACTTCAAAGAACCGGTTCCCGACATGGCGGAAGCCGCGCCGCAGATCTCCTCCGACGCCAAGACGATCACGATCCACATTCGCCACGGCGTCCACTTCGGACCGCCGGTCAACCGCGAAGTCACCTCCGCCGATGTGGCCTACGCGCTCAACCGCGGCGCGAACCCGAACGTCGCCAACCCCTACTTCGAAGCCTACTTCGGCTCGCTCGAAGGCTTCAAGGCCGCCAGCCACGGTAGCCCCATCCCGGGCATCAAGACGCCGGACAAGTACACGATCGTCCTGCACTTCACCGAACCAAAGGCCGCGATCGCTGCCGCCGCGCTCGTCCTTCCCGTGAGTGCTCCCGTGCCGGAGGAATACGCGAAAAAGTACGACGCCAAGAAACCGAGCGAATACGGGAACTTCCAGGTGGCCACAGGGCCCTACATGTGGAAGGCCAACGGCGAAGGCAAGGTGCTCGGCACCGGCTACCAGCCCGGCAAGTCGGCGACGTTCGTTCGCAACCCGAACTGGAACGCGAGCACCGACTTCAGGCCGGCGTATCTGGATCAGATCAACCTGAGCATCGGCGGCGACCCGACGGTGATCGGGCGCCAGGTGCTGGAAGGGTCCCACATCGTCCAGAACGACACGCCCGCCCAGCCTATCGTCAAGCTGGCGTTCGAAAAATTCCGCAAACAGCTCCTCGTGTCACCCGGAGCGGGCAACCGGTACGTGGCTCTCAACAACAGCCACGGGCCGTTCACCAACGTGAACCTGCGCAAGGCCGTCTGGGCGGCGCTCGATCGCGAAGCGATGAACAAGGCGCGCGGCGGCTCGCTCGTCACGATCTCGGCGACGCACTACATCTATCCGGAAATCCCGGGCTTCGAACAGGCGGGTGGCGTCATCGGCCCGAGGTTCGACTACAACGAACACCCCCAGGGCGACATGGCAGTCGCCGAAAAGTACATGAAGCTGGCGGGCTATCCGAGCGGCAAATACACCGGTGGGCAGACCCTCCAGGTGGTGGGCTCCACCGGCAATCCCGCCTCCGAGGACGCCGAAATCGCCAACCAGACGCTGAAGAACCTCGGCTTCAAGACGAAGTTCAACCTCGTCGACCAGGCGACGATGTACTCCAAGTACTGCGGTGTCGTCAAGGAACAGATCGACGTCTGCCCCAACGTCGGCTGGCTCGCCGACTTCGGCGACGGGCAAGCGACGCTGGACGTTCCCTTCAACGGCAAAAACATCATCACCAACGGGACCAACTCCAACTGGCCCCAGTCCAACCACGCGAAGATCAACAAGGCGATGGAAGCCGCCGAAACCGTCGTCGGCACCTCGGCCCGGGCCGCCGCTTGGGGAAAGATCGACCAGGAACTGGTCGAAGAAGCCGTGGCGCCCGTGTGGGACTGGGACAAGCAGCCGGCCATCGAGGCGAAGGACGTGGCCGGCGTCGCCGACGTCTGGAACGAGGCAGGCTGGGACTACAACTTCACCTCGCTGAAGTAAGGGAGGTCAACGGCGGCGTGGCGGCAATTGGGACGGCTCAGCGTGAGCCGTCCCGACCCGCCATCCATCGACACTCCTCCCGGAGGACCATGACTGCCCCGCTCTCGTCCAGATGACGCGATACATCATCCGCAGGCTCCTGTGGGGCGTCCTGCTCCTGATCATCGTCTCCGCGCTGTTGTTCGTCTTCTTCCGCATCCTGCCGACGGGAGACCCTGCGGCGCTGAGGGCGGGCCGCCTACAGAATCCCAAAGTGATCGCTGCGATCCGTGCCGATCTGGGGCTCAACAAGCCCTTGATCACCCAGTTCTGGATCTACATGAAGAACCTCTTCCTGCACTTCGACCTGGGGTACAGCTACTACAGCAGCGCTTCGGTGAAGAGCCTCATCTTCGACCGGCTGCCGGCGACGATCTCGCTCGTGTTAGGGGGAGCCGTCATCTGGGTGTTCTCCGGGCTCGCGGTCGGGATCGTCTCCGCGCTGCGCCCGCGCTCCCGCCTCGACCGCGGGAGCATGGGCGGTGCGCTGGTGCTGGTCTCGGCGCCGGAATACTGGCTCGGCCTGATCCTGCTGTACGCGTTCGCCGCCGACATCGGCCAGATCCGGATCTTCCCGGGCGCCAACAGCTACGTCGGCCTGACGACCGACCCCGTCAAATGGTTCACCTCACTGATCCTTCCCTGGCTGGTTCTCGCGGCGGGCAATGCCGCGATCTACGCGCGCCTGATTCGCGGCAGCCTGATCGAGGTGATGGGGCAGGATTACATCCGCACGGCGCGGGCGAAGGGGCTGTCAGAGACCCGGGTCGTCCTGCGCCACGGCGTCCGCTCCGCAATCAACCCGATCCTGACGATCCTCGCACTCGACATCGGTGTCCTCCTGGGCAGCGCGGTGCTCGTCGAAACGGTCTTCGACATCCCCGGCATCGGGCGCCTGAACTACGACGCCATCACGCACGCGGACTTTCCTGTCGTCCAGGGCACCGTGCTGGTGTCCGCGCTGTTCATCATCGTCGCCAACATCCTCGTCGACATCGCCTACGCCTACCTCGACCCCAGGGTGCGCTACTCGTGAGCGCCGAGGAGCCGCTGTTGCGTGTCGAGGACCTGCGTGTCGAGTTCCCGACCGAAGACGGAATCGTGCACGCGGTCGATGGCATCACCTATCAGGTGCATCGCGGCCGCACGCTGGGGATCGTCGGCGAGTCGGGCTCGGGCAAGACCGTGGCGTCGATGACGACGCTCGGCCTCACGCGAGGCCAGGGCGCGCATGTCTCCGGGCGCATCCTGTTCGAGGGCCGCGACCTCGTGGCCCTCTCCGACAGGGAGCTGCGCGCGATCCGCGGCAACGACATCGCGATGGTCTTCCAGGACCCGCTGTCATCGCTGCACCCCTTCTACAGGGTCGGAGCGCAGCTGGTCGAGGCCGTGCGCGCCCATCGAGACGTCTCCAGGTCAATGGCGCGCGAGCGCGCGGTGGAGCTCCTCGGTCTCGTCGGCATACCCGATCCGTCGCGGCGGGTCGATGACTACCCCCACGAGTTCTCCGGCGGGATGCGCCAGCGGGCGATGATCGCCATGGCCCTGGCCAACGAGCCGAAGCTGCTCATCGCCGACGAGCCGACGACGGCGCTCGACGTGACCGTCCAGGCTCAGATCCTCGCGCTGATGGAACGCCTCCAGCGGGAGCTGGGGATGGCGATCGTGATCATCACCCACGACCTCGGGGTGATCGCGGAGGTGGCCGACGACGTCGCCGTGATGTACGCGGGGCGCATCGTGGAGACGGCTTCGGCGGAGCTCATCTTCTCCGGCCCCGAGCACCCCTACACGTGGGGCCTGCTGAAGTCGATCCCCACCCTCGACACTCCGCGCGAGAGGGAGCTGGTGCCGATCCCCGGCACGCCGCCGAGTCTCATCAACCCCCCCTCCGGCTGCCACTTTCACCCGCGCTGTCCCTACGCGCAACCCGACCATTCGATCATCGACCCGTTCCTCGAGCCGGCTCCCGGCGAGCCGGATCACCACGTCGCCTGCCTGCTCGCCGCAGAGGTTCGCCGGCGGCTGTGGGCGCAGCTGCGCGTCGGGCGAACGCCGGCGGCGGCGCTCGCCGAGGTCGGCCTGCCGCTGGCCCCTCCGATCAGCGACCCCAGTGGGCTCGGAGGGGCGCGCGCGTGAGCGCCAGCCCGGCAGCGGATCCCGGCTCGGCCTTCGGGGAGGAACGAGAGCACGGGTCCACTGCGCCCTCTACCGGCGCCGTGCCCGGCGAGCCGCTCGTGCAGGTTCGCGACCTGGTCAAGCACTTCCCCATCACGCAGGGGATCGTCTTCCAGCGCAAGATCGGCGCTGTGCAGGCGGTCGACGGCGTGAGCTTCGAGGTCAAACGTGGCGAGACGCTCGGGATCGTGGGTGAGACCGGCTGCGGCAAGAGCACCACGGCGCGCCTGATCATGCGGCTGCTCGAGGCCACGTCCGGCGAGGTCCGCTTCGACGGACAGGACATCACCCACCTGAAGGGCAGCCGCCTGAAGGCGGTCAGGCGTGAGATGCAGATGATCTTCCAGGACCCGTACTCCTCGCTGAACCCGCGCAAGACGGTCGGCTCGATCATCGCCGAGCCGTTCGTCGTCCACGGCCTCGAACGAGGCAAGGACCAGCGCAAAGGAGCCGTGCAGGCGCTGATGGAGACGGTCGGCCTGAACCCCGAGCACTACAACCGCTATCCGCACGAGTTCTCCGGCGGACAACGTCAGCGGATCGGCGTCGCGCGCGCGCTTGCCCTGAAGCCGAAGCTGTTGATCGCCGACGAGCCCGTCTCGGCCCTCGACGTCTCGATCCAGGCGCAGGTGCTCAACCTCCTGCGCGACATGCAGCGCCAGTTCGGGCTGACGTTGATCTTTATCGCGCACGACCTGTCGGTCATGCGTTACATGTGCGACCGCGTCGCCGTGATGTACCTGGGCAAGATCGTCGAGATCGGCGCCGGGGACCCGCTATACGCCTTTCCGCGCCACCCCTACACCGGCGCACTGCTCTCGGCCGTTCCGGTGGCCGACCCTTCGGCCTCACCGAGCGAGCGGCGCCTGCTGAGCGGCGACGTTCCGAGCCCCGCGAGCCCGCCGAGCGCCTGCCGTTTCCACACGCGCTGCCCGAAGGCCAAAGAGCGCTGCTCGATCGATGAGCCGCTGCTCGAGGACAAGGGCACGGGAACGCAGGCCGCCTGCCACTACCCGCTGACGCGCGAGGAACTCGTGGCGATGGGCGTACGATTCCCAGCGATGAACGCGCCCCCCGCGGACGGATGAGCGCCGAGCGATCGGAGCGCGGCGCTCCGGCTGCGGAGGCCGAAGCGCTGCTCGCGCGCCTGATCCGCTTCAACACTGTCAACCCGCCGGGCAACGAGCGTGCGGCACAGGAGCACCTCGCCGGGCACCTCACGGCCGCCGGCTTCGAGTGCGAGTTGCTGGGCGCCGAGCCAGGCCGTCCCAACCTCGTCGCACGGCTGCGCCAGGCTGGCTCCGTTGCGGGCGAGCCGGGGACGGCTGATCCCAGGCTTTGCTACCTCGGGCACGTCGACACAGTTCTCGCCGATGCCGGCGAGTGGTCGCACGACCCCTGGTCCGGGGACCTCGCGGACGGCTTCCTGTGGGGGCGTGGCGCGCTCGACATGAAGTCCCAGGTCGCGGCCGAGGTTGCCGCGGCGGCCTCACTCGCCCGCTCCGGCTGGAGGCCCGCCCGCGGCGAGCTGCTCGTTGTAACGGTCGTCGACGAGGAGACGGGCGGGGCGCTCGGCGCGCAGTGGCTCACGCAGACCCATCCCGAGAAGGTGCGCTGTGAGATGCTGGTGAACGAGGGCGGCGGCGGCTGCTTTGAGTACTCGCGGGCGCGCCGCTACGGCGTCTGCTGCGCCGAGAAGGGCGTCTTCCGCTTCACCATCATCACCGACGGAATCGCCGGGCACGCCTCGATGCCCGGTATGGGCGACAACGCCCTCCTGAAGATGGCGCCCGTGCTCGCGCGGCTGGCCTCGGGCCAGCCCTCCTATCGGCTGACCGAGGTGCCGCGGGCGTTCCTGCGTGGGATCGGCGAGGACCCCGAGGATCTGCGCGGATCGG
Source organism: Solirubrobacteraceae bacterium (assembly GCA_035566835.1). Taxonomy (GTDB): domain Bacteria; phylum Actinomycetota; class Thermoleophilia; order Solirubrobacterales; family Solirubrobacteraceae; genus Palsa-744. Next base: position 4,738 of record DATMQG010000028.1, on the reverse strand, counting down.
TCGAACGTCTGCGCGCCGCCGACCCGCGACTCGCCACGATGTTCGAGCCGATGCTCGGCGTCACGTTCACCCCGACGCGGATCAGCGCCTCGGAGAAGGTCAACGTGATCCCAAGCCGCGCAGAGCTGCGAATCGACTGCCGCGTGCCGCCCGGTCTCGGCGAGGAGGCCGTGCGCGAAGGCCTGGGGGAGGTGCTCGGCGATGGGCAGGACGCGGCCTGGCGGATCGAGTTCACCGAGCGGGTCCCCGGCAACGGGTCGCCGATCGCCTCGCAGCTGATGGAGACGATCTCGGCGTGGGTCGCGGCGCACGACCCGGGCGCCGAGGTGGTGCCGGTGATCCTCCCCGGCTTCACCGACTCGCGCCACTTCCGCGCGGCGTTCCCGGAGTGCATCGCCTACGGCTTCTTCCCTCACCGCCACCAGCCGCTGGTAGCGACCGCGCCGCTGATCCATTCGGCCGACGAGCGGATCGACGTTCGCGACCTCGCGCTCGCGACCGAGCTCTACCGGGACCTGGCCGTGCGCATCCTCGGGTGACGTCAGGGTGCTCGGAAACGCCCGCTTGCTAAAGCGGGAGGCGATCCCCATAATGGAGCGGAGATGCCAAGGATGGTAGAGGGGATAATGGCAGTACCAGAGGCGCGGCGACCATGAGCGGGGCCGCGCCGAGCCCAGTGCCGCAGCCGAGCACCGTCTCGCAGCCGAGCAGCGGTGGAACACCGGCCCCGCAAGCGCCCGCTCACACCGGCGCCGCGGCGCCGATCCACGCCGCGGCGGCGCACCCCGCCGTGGCACAGGCGCACACCGTTGCGCACACGGTGCACACCTCCTTCACGCAAGAAGTCCAGAACTGGGCCTACAACTGGCAGCCCGTCCTGATGATCATCTTCTTCTCCGCGCTGCTGTTCGTACTCTGGCGCACGCTGAAGGTGATGCCGCGCATCAAGCCGCAGCAGATCAAGCCGGCATCCGACCAGTCGGTCTCCTTCGAGGACATCGCCGGGGTCGACGAGGCCAAGGCGGAGCTGCAGGAGATCGTCGAGTTCTTGCGCGAGCCGAAGCGCTTTCACGCGCTCGGCGCGAAGGTGCCCAAGGGCATCCTCCTGCACGGACCGCCGGGAACGGGGAAGACACTCCTCGCGAAGGCCGTCGCGCATGAGTCGGGCGCGCAGTTCTTCGCCCAGTCGGCGGCGTCCTTCGTCGAGATGTTCGCCGGCTTGGGCGCAGCGCGCATCCGCCGCCTGTTCGCCGTCGCGCGCAAGCACGAACCGGCGATCATCTTCATCGACGAGCTCGACGCGGTTGGCGGCAGGCGCGGGATGGACATCTCCGGTGAGAAGGACCAGACGCTCAACCAGCTGCTCGTCGAGATGGACGGCTTCTCCTCGAGCGGGCGCGTGGTCGTGATCGCGGCCTCGAACCTGCTCGAGAAGCTTGACCCGGCGCTGCTGCGTCCGGGGCGCTTCGACCGCCAGGTGTTCGTCGTGCCGCCGGACGTGAAGGGCCGGGCCGGCGTGTTGAAGGTTCACACGCGCGACAAGCCGCTCGACGGCGTCGACCTCGGCATCGTCGCGCAGCAGACCAGCGGCCTGACCGGAGCGGACCTGGCGAACATCTGCAACGAGGCGGCGATCTTCGCCGCCCGTCGCGAAAGCAACGTGATCACCGACGCCGACTTCGACTCGGCCATCGAGCGCGTTATCGCCGGCGTGCAATCCAAGCGCGTGCTGGGCGATCACGAGAAGCGCATCGTCGCCTACCACGAGGCCGGCCACGCCCTCTGCGGCGAGCTGCTGCCGTCGGTGGATCGCGTGCACCGGATCTCGATCGTCCCTCGCGGCAGGGCGCTCGGATACACGCTCAACCTGCCGGCCGAGGACCGCTACCTGAAGACTCGGGAGGAGCTACTCGACTACATGACGGTGCTGCTCGGCGGCCGCGTCGCCGAGCAGGTCGTGTTCGGCGCGATCACGACGGGCGCCTCGGACGACCTCAAGCGCGTCGCCGACATCGCCCACTCGATGGTGCACGAGTTTGCGATGGGGACGGCCGGCATCGGGCGCTCGCCGGGCGGCGACGTGAGGCTGTCCGAGACGACCCTGCGGATTCGCGACGAGGAGCGCCAGGACCTGGTCGAAGAAGCGCGGCGCGCGGCGCAGAAGATGATCCTCTCGCACCGCCGCCAGCTCGACGACCTGGCGCGGGAGCTGCTCGAGCAGGAGGTGCTCGACCGCGAGGCGATCGAGCGGATCATGGATGGCGTGCCGCGGTTGGAGCGCGCCCCGGGGATCGGCCTGCGAGTCGTCGCAGCCGCGGCGTCCCACCTGCCGCCGCCGCTCCCCGGCGCGATCCGTCCGCCGCCAGCCGCTGGCAAGAGCGAGGGCGAGCGGCTATAGACTGCGGCGCGTGTTCAGCCGCATCGACCACATAGGCGTGGCCGTCCAGGAGATCGAGCCGGCGCTCGAGCTCTACCGCGACAGCTTCGAGCTGGAGCTCGCCCACCGCGAGGTGGTGGAGGAGCAGGGCGTGGAGGCGGTGCTGATGGACGTCGGCGAGAATCACGTTGAGCTGCTCGCACCCCTGGGCCCGGAGACGCCGGTCGGCAGGTTTCTCGCCAGGCAGGGTCCGGGGCTCCACCACGTGGCCTATCAGGTGCCCGACATCGACGCGACACTCGCGGCGCTGAAGCAGGCTGGCCTCGCATTGATCGACGAGCAGCCGCGCACGGGCATCAGGGGCTCACGCGTGGCCTTCGTGCATCCACGTGCGACCGGTGGGGTGCTCACCGAGATCGTGGAGCCCGCCGCCCCAGGGAGTCAGCCATGACGTCCGGCACGCGACGCATCAGCGTCGGCTTTCACGGCGGTCAGGTCCTCTCGCTGCGGGTCGACGAGAAGCAATGGAAGTCCCTCAGCGACGCGCTGGGCGGCTCCGGCTGGCATGACGTCGAGAGCGAGGACGGACCGGTGCGCGTGAACCTCGCGGAGGTCGCGTATATGAGCGCCGACAGTGCCGAGCCGCACGTCGGCTTTGGCTAGAAGCTCGTGCGCGGCGATGGCCGTTCGGGGCTCGGTGCGCGCCTTCGGTCACTCGACGAGCGGCTGTTGCTGATTGCGCGCACGCGCGGGCACACGCCGGGTCGCGAGCGCGCCGTGGCCCGCTTTTCGCGGCTCGGTGAGCATGGGGCGTTGTGGCTCGCGATCGGAGCCGCCGGCCAGCTGTGCGATCGCCAACGCCGCGGCCGGTGGCGCGCCGGGATGGGGGCTGTCGCGGCGGCCTACGCGCTCAACACCGCGATCAAGCCGCTCGTCGGCAGGCGCCGACCCGAGCTGTCGGGGCTCCCGCCGCTCAGCGCCACCCCGACGAAGCTGAGCTTCCCCAGCGCGCATGCCTCGACCTCCTTCGCAGGAGCGCTCGCCTACTCGCGGCTTGGGGGCCCGGCTGCGCCGCTGTACGCGCTTGCCGTCGCCCTTTCGCTTTCGAGGGTCTATCTCGGCGTCCACTATCCCTCCGACGTGCTCGCGGGAGCGCTGCTCGGCACCGCGCTCGCCGGCCGGCTCACGCGAGCCGCCGGCGAACCGCTCGCAGCCGGCGCGCTCGGGCCCGGGAAGCCCGAGCGGTGAGCACCAGGATCGGCATCGTGGGGATGCCCAACGCGGGCAAGTCCTCGCTCTTCAACGCGCTCACGAAAGCGGGCGCCGAGGCTGCCAACTACCCCTTCACGACGATCGAGCCGAACGTCGCAGTCGTCCCCGTGCGAGACGACCGTCTCGAGGAGGTGGCGCGGACGGTCGGCGCCTCGGAGATCGTTTGGGACACGATCGACTTCCACGATATCGCCGGCCTCGCGGCCGGCGCACACGAAGGCGAGGGCCTGGGAAACCGATTCCTCGCGAACATCCGCGAGACGGACGCGATCCTGCACGTCGTGCGGGCGCACGGAGATGAGAGCGTCGTCCACCCCGAGGGACGGGTCGACCCGCTCGCTGACATCGAGACGATCGAGACGGAGCTCGTGCTCGCGGATCTCGAGCAGGCGGAACGACGCATCGAGCGTGTGGCCAGGCAGGCCCGGAGCGGCGACCGGGCGGCGGTCGCGGAGGAGAGCTGGCTGCGAGAGGTGATCGCGACCCTTCAGAGCGGGCGCCGGGCGCGGACCGTTCCGGTGCCCGAGGAGGCGCCGAACGCAGCCCGTGACCTGGGCTCGCTGACGGTCAAGCCGGTGCTGTTCGTCGCGAACGTCGACGAGGGCTCCGAGGAGGTGCCGGCGGTTCTCGCCGCACACGCCGCCGAGCAGGGTGCGCGCGCGGTCGCGGTCTCGGCACGGATCGAGTCCGAGCTGGGCGAGCTCGAGGACGCTGACGCCGCCGCGATGCGGGCCGAGCTCGGGGTGAGGGGATCGGATCCCCTGCCGCCACTCGAGCGCGTCGTACGAGAGGCGTTCGCGCTGCTCGAGCTGATCGCGTTCTTCACGGCCGGAGAGGCCAAGCCGGCCCAGTCATGGCATTTACGCCAGGGCCTCACCGCCTGGCATGCGGCCGGAGAGATCCACTCCGACATCCAGCGGGGGTTCGTGCGGGCCGAGGTGATCGATTGGCGCGCGTTGGTGGAGGCGGGCGGTTACGCGGGCGCGCGCGAGCGCGGCACGCTGCGGCTCGAGGGCCGCGACTACGTGATGGCCGACGGGGACGTGATCAACGTCAAGTTCACGCCCTAGCCAGCTTCTCCAAGCGCTC
>DATMQG010000027.1:0-50612 GCA_035566835.1 Solirubrobacteraceae bacterium | reverse complement strand
GCTCGACAACGAGGGCGAGTACCGGCTCGCCGAGCGCGATGTGATCGCGTGGCTCCAGAGCCAGCCGCTTGACCTGCGCGAGCTGGACGTGAAGGTCGCCGCGGCGCTCCGCGCCGAACGTCTCGTGCGGCTGAACGCGCTGAAGCTGCTCGCGGCCAGGGGCAAGCTGCACGCGGCGCTGGGGTGGATCCACGACTTCTGCTCCTCGGGCGAGCGGTTGGTGGTCTTCGCACACCATCAGGAGATCCAGCGTGCCGTGCTCGAGCGCTTCCCGGCCGCGTTGCACATCCTCGGCGCAGACACGCCCGGCGCAAGGGACACGGCGCTGCGGGCGTTCCAGGCGCGCGATACAGAGGGCAACCAGCTGATCGTCTGCTCGATCGAGGTTGCCGGCCAGGGCCTGACGCTGACACGATCGTCGCACGTGGTGTTCCTCGAGCTCGACTGGACTCCCGCGAAGCACGATCAGGCCGAGGATCGCTGCCATCGGATCGGCCAGAAGGACGCGGTAAACGCCTCATATCTGCTCGCTGCCGGCACGATCGACGAGACGATCTCGAAGCTGCTGGAGCGCAAGCGCGCGGTTATCGGGGCCGTGACGGATGGCCGCGAGGAGGATGAGAAGGGTGTCCTCGACGCGCTCGTTCGTGACCTGCGCGGCGCTCCGTACAGGCACCTGCGCGCGGTGGCATGAGCTTCGATGCGCGGCTGACGCGATTGCGAGTGGGCTAGGGATTGACCGCGAGCGCGTTCATCAGCATGGCGTAGGTTTCCACGGCTTCCGCTTCGAAGTTGGTCAGCCTTTCTTCGAACTGGCTGGTGCGCTGGAGCGCACCCCTCTCGTCCGGGCGCTCATAGGACGCGAGCCCGGCGGGAACTTCGCCGAGCGCGACCCAGGCGGGAACGAATCGCTGATCGAAGCGAACCATGCTCGCAGGCAACGACTTGTAACCGCTGGCGGCCCAGGCCCTGATATCGGCGCACAGGTTGGGAGCCGCCAGAGTCGACAGCGTTGTCAGCTTTCCGGCGTATGCGTGGATCGAGGCGGTAAGCGTGCGACTGCTCCAATGAGAGCGCGCGGCGACGCGGATGTACGCGGTGATCTGCGGCTGGGCGTCGTGGTAGGCCGCAAGCACCATCGCCCCGATGATCTCGTAGCTGACCATCGTTGATTCCGGGTTCTGAGGCGACCCGGCGGCGGCGCTCGGACAGTCAGTTCTGGCTCTGTTGAGGACGCCATCCAACAGCGAGCGTGCCGTACCGAGCCGCATGGCCGCGAACCGCACGAGCGCGTAGTTGGCCTGGATGTAGGTTCGCGTCGTCGCGACATCCGCCGGCGCGGCCAGGGCAGGGGTCCCGCCCAGCGCGAGAACAACCACCGCCGTGAGGAGCAGGACGCGTCGGCCGATCACGTCAGGAGCCTAAGTGATGCCGGCGATGGCCCGCGCCGGTTGGGATCCGGGCGCCGGCTGCTCCGGCGTGGGCGCACCAATTCGCCCGATATTGTCTGCTCCGCGACTCGCAGCCCCGTCCCCAAGGGGATGCGCAACCGCCCATGAGAAGGAACGGATACATCGTCCTGCTGGTCGCGGCCGTCGCGTGGGTGACGGTCGCCATCGTGCTCGGTACCGGCACGGGCGCTCGCAGCCTGCTCCCGCCCAGTGGGCCGTCGCCGGCGTGCCTGCCCTCCACACTGGACCACAACGCCGCGCTGGCGGGAACCGGCGTCGATGTTTCCCCGGCGCCGGGAACGGGCACCGCCAACCCGCGGACGCAGATCAGCTTCCGCGGCGTGCCCGTGACCGAGATCCAGGCTGTCGCCGTAGAAGGTTCCCGCAGCGGATATCACCACGGGCACGTGTACGGCTACCTGCAGGGCGACGGCGGCAGCTTCGTTCCGGAAAAGCCGTTCATGGCCGGCGAGCACGTCAGCGTGAGCGCGCTGCTCGGGCCGGCCGGACGCGAACGCCGAGCTTCCTTCAGCTTCGGCGTGGCGACGCCGTACCCGACCGACGGGATCCCGGGATTCCCCAACCCAACCGCTCCCGCCTCGGCTTACCAGAGCTTCGTCTCGGCTCCAACCCTGCACCCGCCGATTCTCAGCGTCACCGCTCCCGATCGCGACCCGGCGGCAGGCGATCTGATGATGACGACGGGGCCAGGGCCCGGACAGTACGGCCCGCTCATCTACACGCCCCAGGGACGCTTGGTTTGGTTCGAGAGCGTACCTGGCGGGCTCAACGCTCTGAACCTCAGCCTTCAGCGCTATGAAGGCCAGAACGACCTCACCTGGTGGCAGGGCCGCGTGTTCGCCTCCGGGTTCGGCCAGGGCCAGGACATCGTGATGGACTCCAACTACCAGACGGTCGCCACGGTCAACGCAGGCAATGGCTACGAAGCCGACCTGCACGACTTCCAGATCACGCCCGACAACGTGGCCTACCTGACCGTTTACAACTTGGTCCGCTGCGATCTTTCCAGCGTCGGCGGCGTGCGCAACGGGGCTGTCGTCGACACGGCCGTGCAGGAGATCGACATCAAGACGGGCCTCGTCCGCTGGGAGTGGCACAGCCTCGATCATGTCGCGGCGAGCGCGTCCCACGCCCCCGTTCCGACGAACGCCACGCCGTGGGACTGCTTCCATCTGAACTCGATCGACGTCGAGCCGAACGGGAACATGCTGATCTCCGCCCGCAGCACCTGGACGACCTACCGGCTCGAGGCCGGCTCCGGCAAGGTCCTGTGGCGGCTGGGGGGAGCGAACAGCAGCTTTGCGATGGGTCCCGGCAGCGAAGTCGCGTGGCAGCATGACGCCCGCCTACAGCCCGATGGCACGATCACGCTCTTTGACGACGGCTCGAGCCCGCGCGTGCACTACCAGTCACGCGGGGTGCGAGTCGCGATCGACACCGCAAGGCAGACGGCTCGGGTTGTCCACGTCTATCAGCATCCCGTCGACCCACTCGTCGCGGACAGTCAGGGGAACATGCAGACCCTTCCCGACGGCAACGTCGTGCTCGGCTGGGGCGCGGTACCGAGCGTTAGCGAGCTCGGTAGCGCCGGCGGGCTCCTGCTCGACGCCCACTTGCCGCCCGGCTACTCCTCCTACCGCGCCTTCCGATTCCCATGGAGGGGCCATCCACTGGGGCAGCCACAGGTGAGCGCCCGCCTGCTCGCGGCCAAGGATTCGACCGCCGTGTTCGCGAGCTGGAACGGTGCTACGGAGATCGGATCCTGGCGCGTGTTGGCCGGCACATCCCCCAATGCGCTGAGCGCCCGCGGGACGATGCCCGCCAGCGGATTCGAGAGCTCGCTCACGATGCCCGACCCGTATAGCTATGTCGCCGTGCAGGCAATCGACGCGACGGGGCGGCTCCTCGGTACCTCCACGCCCGTAAAAGTCGAAGGCGCATGAACGCCGCCGCGACAGCCACCGCCACGGCCCGTCCGTTGAGCGCCGTTGACGGGTCCGAGTCCTCGCCCCGCCCCCGGCAGGGATTGCTGCTGACGGCGTGCTGCCTGGCGCAGTTCATGGTGATCCTCGATATCGCGATCGTCAACGTCGCGCTGCCCTCGATCCAGCGGAGCCTCGGCTTCTCGGCAGCGGACCTCCAGTGGGTGGTCAACGCGTACACGATCACGTTCGCCGGCTTCCTGATGCTCAGCGGGCGCGCCGCCGATCTCTTCGGTCGTCGGAGGACGTTCGTCGGCGGTCTGCTGCTCTTCTCGCTGGCGTCGCTGATCGGTGGCACGGCGGCGGACCAGCAGGTGCTGATCGGCGCCCGCGCGTTACAGGGCCTCGGCGGGGCGATCATGGCAGCGGCTTCGCTCGCGATCATCACCTCCTCCTTCGCCGCCGGGCCGGAGCGCAATCGCGCGATCGCCCTATGGGGGGCCATGAACGGAGCGGGCGGCGCGACGGGCACCCTGCTCGGCGGGGTCATCACGCAGGAGCTCAGCTGGCGCTGGATCCTGCTGATCAACCTGCCAATCGGGATCGCGGTGGCCCTCGTCGCGCGCGTCGTCGTCTCCGACGGCCACCGCGAGCGCCGGGCCGGCGGCTTCGACTTGACGGGGGCGCTGCTGGTGACGACCGGTCTGCTGGCGCTCGTGTACGGAATCGTCTCCGCAGGCTCTCACGGCTGGGGGTCGCTGGGCGCGCTCGGACCGATCGGCCTCGGCGTGGTCCTGCTCGGTGCGTTCCTGATCGTCGAGTCCCGCTTCGCCGCGGCGCCGCTGGTGCCGTTGAAGGTGTTCAACAACCGGCTCCTTCGCGTCTCCAACATCGCCGTGGTGCTGCTTAGCGCGACCCTGTTTCCGATGTGGTATTTCGCGTCGCTGTACCTGCAGGACGTGCTCCACCTGGGGCCGCTGGACGCGGGCCTCGCGTTCCTGCCGATGTCGCTGACGATCCTCGCCTGCGCGATGCACGCCGGGCGGCTGGTGATGCGCTTCGGCGCCGGGCCGGTCCTCGGTTTCGGCCTCACCCTGATGGCGGCCGGCATGGCGCTCTTCAGCCGGATCGCCGTCGGGGGCGACTACGTCTCAGACTTCCTGCTTCCGAGCCTGCTCGTCTCGACCGGCATCGGCCTGTCGATCGTGCCTTCGACGATCGCCGCGACGGCGACCGCCGCGCCAGGCGAGGCGGGGCTCGCCTCCGGGCTCGTCAACACCTCACGGCAGGTGGGCGGCGCGCTCGGATTGGCCGTCCTCACCTCGGTGGCCGTCCTCTACACCCACCATCGCGCGAACGCCGACTACCTGGCCCCGATCCTGGCGCTCAACGACGGCTTTCGCCTGGCCTTCCTGCTCGGCGCAGGCCTCGCGGCTGCAGGCGCGCTGGTGGCGTTCAGGTTTATCCCGAGGACGGTGCGCCCCGCCGGGCAGCAGCTCGCGGCCGACGCGGACGCAGGCTCAGCGGTCAAGGGCTCGCGGCCTGCGCTCGTGGCCTTGCAGGGCGCGAGCACCGGTCGCGCGCCCGCCTGGAGCTCGCCCTCCGTCCAGGCTCTGCCGATGCCCGCCGCGCCGGTGGTGGTGAAGAGCCCGCGGCCGGGGAGCCGGGGCACGCGCGCCCGCGCGGACGCCGCGACACCTTGCCCTCCCGGGGTTCGCCCTCCGTCCAAGCCGGTCGCTCGCGTGCTGCTCTCGGCCGCAGGCGCCGGATGCTGGCCCCTCGCGCGCGGGTCGATGACCGTTTCGACGGCGACGGACGAGAGCAACGGGCGGGCGTCCTAGCGGCATGCGGGCGTCACGCCCGGCGCTTGCGGGGCTTGCCGGCGCGTTCGCCGCGGCAGCGATCGTTGGATGCGGCGACGCGCCATCCCACGCCCCTCGGCCGCCGCAGCCTGAAGCGGACGTGCGGGCAGCCGCCGCCGACCCGGTGACGGTCTCACCGTTGCCGGGCACGGTCGACGCCTCGCCGCAGACGCAGATCAGCTTCCTCGGCGCTCGCGGCCTCCACGTGGCGGATGTCCACGTCGTGGGTTCGCGGAGCGGTGTTCACGGCGGCGTGCTGCGCCCCTTCTCGACGGGCACCGGCGTGAGCTTCCTGCCGGCACGGCCCTTTCTTCCCGGAGAGCGCGTCGTCGTCGCATCGCGGGTCCGCGCAGGCGCCGCGCACAGGCGAGCCGGCAGCGAATTCATCGTCGCCTCGCAGGCGGCGGTGGGCGAGGCCGAGTTTCCCCACGTCCGCGGCGATCCGCGGGCTGTTCAGCGCTATCGCTCGGCCCCCGGACTGACGCCCTCCACGGTCACGGTCACGACGCCTGCCAGGCCGGGCACGACCGGCGGCGACTTCTTCCTCGCGCCCTACCAGGGGGAGGGCACAGCCGGGCCGATGATCGTCGATCAGGCAGGCAACCTCGTCTGGTTTCATCCCCTGCCCGCGGGCGTTCAGGCGACGAGCTTCGGCGTCCAGGATTACCGAGGAAAGCCGGCTCTCGTGTGGTGGCAGGGCCGCATCCTCCAGGCCGGATTCGGGGAGGGCGAAGACGTCATCTACGACAGCTCGTATCGCCACCTCTCCTCGGTGCGGGCCGGGAACGGTTATCACGCCGACCTGCACGAGATCCGGCTCACCCGCGGTGGCACGGCCTGGATCGATGCGTTCGAGCCGGTCGAGGCGGACCTCTCCGCGGCGCACGGGCCGACACGGGGCGTCCTGCTGGACTCGGTCGTTCAGGAGATCGACACGCGGACCGGCCTGGTGATGTGGGAGTGGCACGCGCTGGGACATATACCGATCTCCGAATCGGAGGTCCCCGTCGCCGAAGGCGGCTCTCCATGGGACTACGTGCACGTCAACTCGATCGATCCGGGTCCCGCGGGCGACGTCCTGCTGTCAGCCCGAAGCTGCTCAGCGCTGTACGACGTTGACGTCCACAGCGGCGGCGTGCGCTGGCGGCTGGGCGGCAAACGCAGCAGCTTCAGGCTGGGGCCGGGCGCCGCGTTCTACTGGCAGCACGATGCAGAATTCCAGCCCGGGGGGCGGATCTCGTTGTTCGACAACGGCTCGGAACCGCCCCGGGAGAAGCAGTCGCGCGGCTTGCTCCTGAGCGTCCCGCGCGCGAGCGATTCCGTCTCGCTCGAGCGCGAGTTCGTCAACCCGACGCGAACACTCCTGTCCGCGAGTCAGGGGTCGATGGTCAGGCTTGGCGCAGGAAACTGGCTGCTCGGATACGGCAGGCTGCCGAATTTCACCGAGTTCGACCCGTCGGGGCGCGTTCTCTTCGACGCGACCCTCGCCAGCAATGTGCAGGACTTCAGCGTCCGGGAGTCGGCCTGGAGAGGACGTCCGCTGACGGCGCCCTCGCTCGCGGCGACGCCGCTCGGGCGTGAACGTGTCGCGGTGCAGGCGAGCTGGAACGGAGCGACCGAGGTCGCCCGCTGGAGATTGCTCGCGGGGCGCTCGCCGCGAGCGCTCTCGCCGGTGGCGGCGGTCGCCAGGACGGGCTTTGAGACCGCAATCACAGCGCGTGCCTCCGGCCTCTACCTGGCGGTTCAGGCCCTGGATCGCTCCGGCGCGGTCATCGGCTCTTCGGCGGTTGTGCGGGATTGAGCTCGCCGGCGCGCGGCTCGAGCAGACCCTCAGAGGGATCGAGCCGGCCGAGCTGGCGCTGATGCCGGCGCGCTGCGAGCGCGCCCTTGGCAGCTCGCGCGGCCGTCGCCTGATAGTCGGCCAAGCCCCGCCGCTGCGGACCGCTGAGGTGCGAGGGCAGCGGAGCCCGCAGCTCTTCGGACACCGCACGCTCGAGCTGTGCGCGAAGCGAGTCTTCTAGGGGGCTGGCGCCGGCCACGTTCGCGAGCTCGAGGCGGCCGGCCTGCGTGCGGTAGTCATAGAGCTCGCTTTCGGACCCCTGGTAGAGCGGGTCGATCAAGCGGGCGGGCCAGCGGGAGTACGTTGCGTACTTGGCGGTCGGGGTGCGCACGCCGAGGACGTGCAGCGGCGCACTCGCCGCGTACTGTTCGAGCGCGAACTCGGTCACGATCTCGTCGGTTGCGTGCAGCACGTATGGCCGTCCGGGCGACGCGGGGTCCGCGAGGATGCGAGCGAGGTCCAGGCGACCGGCGATCTGGGCGTATTGCGGTTCGCGCCTCCACTCGTCTGAGCCGGTCGCAATCGTCAGCAGCAGCGGAGCCACATCGACGCTCGAGGTGAGCTGCGTGCGGGCGAGCTCCGGCGCGCGGGTCAGCAAGCCGCGGGGATCGGAGACGATCAGCGGTACGCGAATGCCCTCCTCGTAGACACCGGCGCCCTTGCCGCGAAGCCCGTGCGAGCCGCCATACTCGCCGTGGTCGGAGGTGAACAGGATCACGGTGTTGGCCGCGACCTCCGGGCGCGTGCGGAGCGCGCGCAGCACGTTGCCCACGTGGCGGTCGACCTCGTGCTGGAGCTTCATGTAGAGGTCGAGGAAGCTCAGCCAGGCGCGTGTCGCGTCCGCTCCTGAGAATGGCACCGGCCCGAAGGAGCTCGCGGCCGTGTCTTGCAACGAAAGTTGCAGCCGCGGCTTGTTTTGTTCGATCAACCGTTCGGGGGTCTCGAAGTTCGGCGGCAGCCGCCGCGCGACGCTCGCGGCGCTCGCCTCCGCATGGACGCGATCGCTCCACACGTACCACCAGGCGATGTCGTGAGGATTGACGAACGACACGGTCGTGCACCACGGCGCGGCGCCGGCCTCGTGCGCGAACCATTCGGCGAAGCGCCCGGCGATGTGCGGATCCCTGCGCCAGCCCTGCCCCGGCGCGCCGTCCGGCGACGGGTAGATCCCACCGGAGAATCCATAGCGTTCGAGCGCTCTTTCGCCGGCGCCCTTCGTCCACCAGTTGTCGTGGCGGGTGAGATGCCACTTGCCGAACCAGCGCGTCCGGTAGCCGCGCTCGCGGAGCATCGTGCCCCAGGTGGGGAAGCCGGGGTCAAGGGTGCTGCCGCCGGTGATCATGCATCCCGTCTGATGCGTGTAGAGACCGGTCAAAAGGGCCGCGCGGGCCGGCGAGCAGTCATTCGAGGCCGTGTAATGCCTGGCGAACGAGACGCCTTCGCGACTGAGGCGGGCGAGGTTCGGCGGCAGCCCGCTGGCGCCGGTGCTCGGCGCGACCCACTGTGGAAAGCGCAGCTGATCGACGAGGATCACGAGGATGTTCGGCGCGCGCGCCGCACGCCGAGCCGGCGGCGAGCCCGCGCGGACGTTCGGGCTCGGCGATGAGGGCGAATCGGTGCTCGCGTCGGCGAGCTCTCCGATCGCGGCTCCCGCGGCCAGCAGTCCACCCGCGGCAAGTCCGCGCCTGAGGAATGTGCGTCGGTTGATCGTCCTATCCTGCTTTGGATCGATGCTCGCCATGCGCGCCCTCATCCTAGGGCCGGCGGCGACGCTGGTACTCGTCCCGGCATTCGCGAGCGCAGCGGCGTCACGCTCGGCTCCCTCGTGCACGCCGGCCACGATCGACAACTCTGCCGTGCTCTCCGGACTGGTGTCGGTCTCGCCGATGCCGGGCAGCCGCGACGCCTCCCCGCACACGCAGATCAGCTTCCTTGGCGTACCGGCCAAGGAGCTCAGCGCGATCAGAGTGCAGGGCTCGCGAACGGGCTTCCATGCCGGGCGGCTGCATCCCTACTCGCAGGGAAACGGCGGCAGCTTCCTGCTCGCACGTCCCTTCGCCGAAGGAGAGCGGGTGACGGTTCGCGGCCGCCTGCGGATAGGGACATCGGTCCGGCCTCTGTTCGATCAGTTCGCGGTCGCCGACCACGACAGCATCAGCTTCACGCCAGAGACGGTCCAGTCCGGCGTCGCCGCTGACGTGCAAGGCTTCGTCTCGCGTCCCGATCTGCACCCGCCGGCAGTTACGGTCAGCGTGCAGTCCTCGACGGTCGCGCCGGGCGATGAGTTCGTTGCGCCCTACACGGGTCCCGGTCAGGCGGGACCGATGATCCTCGACCCGAGCGGCGGCCTGCTCTGGTTCAAGCCGCTGCACACCCACAGCTCGGCCACGAACCTGCGCGTCCAGGAATACGAGCGGCGGCCGGTGCTGACCTGGTGGCAGGGGATCGCCTCGGTGCACGGGTTCGGGCGCGGCGAGGACGTGATCGATGACGCCGCCTACACGGACGTCGCGCGCGTCAGTGCCGGAAACGGCTATCAGGCGGATCTGCACGAGTTCCAGCTGACCCCACGCGGCACGGCGCTGATCACCGTCTACGCCCCGATTCTCTGCAACCTCTCGCGGGTCGGCGGTCCGGCTTACGGCGCCGTCACCGACGGGATGATCCAAGAGATCGACGTGAGCACCGGCCTTGTCGAGCGGGAGTGGACCAGCCTCGATCACGTCGCCCTGAGCGAATCCTACGAACTCGCGCGTCAGTCGAACACGACCTCGCCGTTCGACTTCTTCCACATCAACTCGATCGAGCTCGAGGCGGACGGGAGTCTTCTGACCTCTGGGCGAAACACGCGAGCCATCTACGACGTGGACGGCCGCAGCGGCCAGATCATCTGGCGCCTGGGCGGCAGGCGAAGCAGTTTCACGATGGGCCCGGGGACGGGCATCGCCTATCAGCACGACCCCCGTGAGCTCCCGGACGGCACGATCAGCGTCTTCGACAACGGCGCCTCTCCTACCGTGCATCCCCAGTCGCGGGGGGTCATCCTCAGGGTCGATCCGCAGCGAAAACTCGTCACGCGCGTGAACGAGATCGTTCACACGCCACGCCTGGTCGCCGAAAGTCAAGGCAACCTGCAGTCGCTGCCGAACGGCGACTGGTTCATCGGCTGGGGGCAGGTCCCGCGGTTCTCGGAGTTCGGCGCCGGTGGCCAGCTTCTGTTCGACGCCCGCTTCCCGGCAGGGACGCAGTCCTACCGCAGCTTTCGCCTCCCGTGGACGGGTATGCCCGCCCACGCGCCGTCGCTCGGCTTTCGGCCGTCGCCCGGTGGCGGGGGCGTCGTCTACGCCAGCTGGAACGGCGCCACGCTCGTCAGCTCGTGGCGAGTCCTCGCGGGGACGAGCCCGACCGCGTTGAACGCCGTCGCGCAGGCCCAGCGTGAAGGCTTTGAGACCGCGGTCTCCCTGCCTGCCGCCACGATCGGGCCCTACGTCGCGGTCCAGGCACTCGACGCCAGCGGTCGCGTGCTCGGGGTCTCGCAGCCTGCCACCGAGGCCGGTCTCGCGGCGGGCGGCTGAGAGACTCGTCCTCATGTCACCTCGCCTTCGCCTGCCGGCCGGCGCACCTGGCGGCGCAGCCCCAGCGCGTCGCGAGGAGCGAAGACCTCCCAGTCGTTGTTACAACGCACGGAGCACATGAATGAGACACGGTGAGCGGTGAGCGCCAGCGCGCCGCTGGTGGGCAGGCGTGGCGGCCGTATGTCCTAGACGACGAGATCGCTTAGCGTTTGGTCAGTGGCGGGGTGAGGCTTCGTCCTCACTGATCGCCTGTGGGTATGCCATCTGGTGAGCTGCGCCACGAGCAGGCACAGGCCGACAGCTGCTCCCGGCAAGAGCAGGAGCTCATAGCGGAATCCGGTGAAGACCGGGTTGATCGCGAATACGATCAGCCATCCGAGGGTCGCTCCTCGCGCAATGAAGACCAGGGCATCGCGCTTCGCGGGGAGGGCGAAGAGTGCGACCAGGCCCACTCCGAGGGTCAATCCCACGACAGGGTAGTGGCCCGCGTATTTGAGGTCAGTCTTCAGCGTTGTGCCGATTAGATGGGGGTAGTGCGCGGCTATGTAACTCCAGGTGGAGTGCGTCGCCGTCGGAATTTCAAAGCGGCTCATTATTGACGCCAAGGTCGAGCGCAGCGATGCGCCGAACAGCAGATAGGCGGGGATCGTCACCACGATTCCGGTGGCGGCGAGGATCAGTGCCGAGCGGCGACGAGCGGGATCGTGATCTCGCCACATCAACCACGCCAGACCACCTAGGGGGATCAGGGCCAGATCCCGTGTAAAGCTCAAGGCCAGCATGATCGCTATCCAAAGTGGGAGCCACTTGTTGCCACGCGACAGGACGACCAAAGCACTCAACATCGCTGCAACCGCCAGGGCAAGCCCCCAGCTGTCGGTCATCGGTCGCGTAGCCCAATCTCGGGTCGGCCCCAGCGCCAAGCACAGGGCGACTGCGCCGAGTGACACGACGACGGGAAAACGTGACGCCAGCAGCAGAGACAGCGCCACGGCGAACAGCAGGTAGCCAATGATGGCGACGTCGGGGAGCGCGCGTTCACCCGCGACCGGACGCGCCGCCGCGGCGAGCGTGGGAACCAGCCATCGCCTTCGGAAGAACTGGCCCTCGAACACCTGCCAGGCGGGCTGACCGACGCTCGGCTCCCGCAGGATCGCGGGCTGCGCTAGGGGACTGTCAAAGACGCGTGTCCTTGCCGCCTGGGCAGACTGGCCTTCGACTTCAAGCGACATGGCCTGGTAGAACAGCGAGTCGGCGTTGCTCCAGTTTGGGGTGTCGCTCCAGGCCGAAAAAGACAATGCGCCGGCGCAGGCCAGCGCACCCACCGCAGCGAGCAGCCAGCGTGCTGGAACACGACGCGGCTTGGCCAGCATCGCCGTACATTCCCAGATCCGCGCACTCGACGCAGGCCCTACGGGGGCGTCCAGTTGCCTGCCGGTAGCGTGCAGGCATGAGCTCCCAAGCTCCTCCGCTCGCTATCCAGCCCGTCGATGAGGGCCGTTCTCGTCTGGTGCGCCGCGCCAGGGCGCTCTCTCTGCTGAGCATCGGCTGGATGACGGTAGAGGCTGGCGTCGCCATCGTCGCCGCGCTTGCTGCCGGATCGGTCGCGCTGCTCGGCTTCGGACTGGACTCGCTGATCGAGTTGGCGTCAGCGAGCACGATCCTCTGGCTCTACACCGGCAGCCGCGATGGCTCTGCCGTTGCCGAGCGTCGAGCACAGAAGGTGGTCGCGCTCTGCTTCGGTGCCCTGGCGGCGTATCTGACGTTCGACGCAATCAAGACACTCGTGGGCAACGCGCACCCCGACGTAAGCTGGCCCGGTGCCGTCGTGTCGGGCGCGGCAATTATCGTCATGCCCTTGCTCGCTCGTGCCAAGGGCCGCGTCGCTGCGCAGCTTGGGTCAGCAGCAACGGCCGGCGACGCGGCGCAGTCTTGGCTGTGCGCTCTCATCGCCGCAGGGGCGCTGGTGAGCATCCTCGCCAACGCCGCGCTCGGCTGGTGGTCGCTGGACCCGATCATCGGCGTCGGCATCGCCGGACTCGCGGTGCGCGAGGGTCGGGAGGCGTGGGCCGGCGAGGTCTGTGCTGGCTGTGCCCCAATCGAGCGGGGCCCGAAACACTGAGCGAGTGGCGAACCGGAACCGGGCGCGATATTCGGCGCAACAAGCGGAAGGGGGGGGATTCGAACCCCCGAACGACGTTGCCGCCGTTAACGGTTTTCAAGACCGCCGCATTCAACCGCTCTGCCACCCTTCCGCGGCTTGTTCAGATCCTACGCGCTCGCACGGCTCCCCTGGCCAGGGTCTAGACTGGCCGTTCCGTTCCCAGGGAGAGGTGGCCGAGTGGCTGAAGGCACTCGCCTGCTAAGCGAGTATGGGGTGAAAACTCCATCGCGGGTTCGAATCCCGCCCTCTCCGTTTTCGCCCGCGTGGTCGGCCCGTGTTCGCCGATGAGGTAAGGGCGATCAGCCCGCCATGGTCGGTGCAACGGGTCGCATCCGTGCGGCCCTTGAAAAAGTAGTTTGGGTATGCCTAAATATGGTCTGTGGCGACGGTAGACCCAATCTCTCCGGCGGTTCAAGACTATGCGAAGGCCGTGTACGCCCTCGAGGCGCGCGGCAGCGGGGCGGTGTCGACCAACGATTTGGCCGAGCGCTTGGGTGTCACGCCGGGCTCGGCTTCGGCGATGGTGCGCAAGCTCTCTGAGGTGGGTCTTGTAGAGCACGAGCCCTATCACGGTGTGCGCCTGACTCAAAAGGGACGCCGCGTTGCGCTGGAGGTACTGCGTCATCACAGGCTGATCGAGCTGTTTCTGGCCGAGGAGCTCGGCATGCCTTGGGACCGTGTCCACGCCGAGGCGGAGGTGCTCGAGCATGCCATCTCGGAGGACCTCGAGCAGCTGATCGCAGACCGTCTGGGTCATCCGAAGCTCGATCCACACGGCGACCCGATTCCCACGGAGGGATTTGAGATCGACGAGCGCCCGACACGCAGCCTCGATGAGCTCTCGCCCGGGGCCTCCGGACGCTTCGTCCGCGTCTCGGACTCCGAGCCCGAGATGCTGCGCTACCTCGCCGAACAGGGCATCGCGCTCGGCGACCATCTGCGCGTCACCGGTCGTCAGCCGTTCGGGGGGCCCGTGTTCGTGAGCGTCGGCGAGCGCGAACAGCCGCTCGGCGGCGACCTCGCTCGAGCGATGCGAATCGAGCTCGAGGAGGCTGGGCGATGACACCGCTGCAGCGCGCTCCCGTGCCTGCGCTGGAGGGTGCCGCAGAGGGCGCGACCGTCGCGCTGCCCGACCCTGGCGTCGGCATCCCGAGTGCTCTCGAGCAGCTGCTCGCCAAAGGCCGCGTACGCGCCACGCTGGCGATGCTCGGCCCCGCGTTCGTCGCCTCGATCGCGTACGTCGATCCCGGCAACTTCGCCACCAACCTGCAGGGCGGGGCGCAGTACGGCTACCTACTGCTCTGGGTGGTGCTCGCCGCCAACCTGATCGCGATGCTGATCCAGTATCTCTCGGCCAAGCTCGGCATCGTCACCGATCACGACCTGCCAGAAGTCGTGCGTGCCCACTTCCCGCGTGCACTCACGTGGGGAATGTGGATCCAGGCAGAGGTCATGGCGATGTCCACCGACATCGCCGAGTTCCTCGGCGCGGCGCTGGGGCTGAACCTGCTGTTCGGGGTCCCGCTGCTGCCCGCCGGGCTGATAACGGGCGTGATCGCGTTCGCGATCCTCGAGCTGCAGACGCACGGATTCAGGCGCTTCGAGCTTGCGATCACCGCCCTGCTGGGGATCATCTTCGCCGGCTTCCTGTACGAGACGCTTCGCATCGGACCCTCGACGCATGGCTCGCTGCGCGGGTTGATTCCGGGCCTCAGCGGCACCAGCTCGCTCTACCTGGCGGTGGGGATCATCGGCGCGACGGTCATGCCGCACGTGATCTATCTGCACTCGGCGCTGACCAACGGCCGCATGCCGGTACGCGACGATCAGGAGCGCGGCCGAGTGCTGCGCTTCGAGCGTCTGGACGTCATCATCGCCCTCGCCCTTGCCGGTGTCGTGAACATGGCGATGCTCGCCGTTGCGGCAAAGCTCTTTCACACGCCTGCGCTCTCGGGTCTCAACACCATTCAGCAGGCGCATGCCCAGTTCGGCCACCTCGTGGGCGGCACGGCCGCGCTCGCGTTCGCGGTTGCGCTCCTGGCCTCCGGCGCCTCCTCCTCGAGCGTCGGCACCTATGCAGGCCAGGTCGTCATGTCCGGCTTCATCAATATCCGCATCCCCTTGTTGCTGCGTCGCGCGGTGACGATGATCCCCGCGATCGCAGTCCTTGCCGTGGGGATGAACCCCACGAGCGCCCTCGTCCTGAGCCAGGTCGTGCTCTCGTTCGGGATTCCGTTCGCACTCGTGCCACTCGTCATGCTCACCTGCCGACGCGACGTCATGGGCATCCACGTCAACCGCCGCCTCACGACCGTCCTCGCCTGGTCCTGCGCGATTCTGATCAGCGGGCTGAACGTGTTCCTCATCTACCAGCAGTTCTTCGCCGGCTAGGACGGCCCGCCCCGGCGAGCGCGTCAAGCCGGGGCGGCGGGCGTGGCCACCGTCAGCCCGCTCTGGGGCACCCCGCGGGCGACACCCAGACCGTCACCGGGTAGCTTCCGGTGCCGTCTTCGAACTTGAAGTGCGCGACCTGCCTCGCCAGGCGCGCGGGGCTGCTGGCACCGTCCTTGACGTAAACGGCGCAGTCGTAGCGGTGATGATCGAGGTCATACCAGCTTCCGAGGCGCACGTCGATGCCCGGTGAAAGTGGCCGGATCCCCCGGCGCACCATCGCGTAGCGGGCGGCCATTTTGAAGCGGAACGTCCTGTTGCCCAGGTATCCGAGAAGCTTGACAGTCCGGTGCGGGGGTATGCCTCGCTCCAGACCCGCGTACAGCTTGGCTAGAGGCCCGTACTCGGGCAGGTGGTAGTCGGAGCGCTCGGCCACGGCGACCGCGGCCGCGGCTCCCGTCAGGATCGCCGCGGCGGCGGCAGTCGACGCAAACGCGGGAACCCGCAGGCGCGGCACGGCGAGCTCCGAGACGATCGCCACTGCCGAGAAGGCGAGCATCACCCACACGAACATCCCGGCGGGTGAGCCCCACCACATCGTGTATCCAAGGGTTTCGGCGAGCACGCGCTTCGTGGGCGTCGCGGCCGCGACGGCGTACAGACCGGCGCACAGCAGCAGCGCAATCAGCGCTCCGCTCCAGAGCTCCGCGCGCCGGCGCAACACGCCGATCGCGGCAACCGCCAGGAGCGCGACCAGGATGAGGATCGTGGAGACGGTGGCGAGCGTGCTACTCGGCTCGCGCACTTCGAACTTCCTGTTCCACGGCGAAGCCGGATTGCGCAACCACCACGGAGGCACGCCGGCCGCCCGCACCACGGCGTGCCACCCGACCGCCGCGCCGAGCTTGGGCGTGTGCGCGGTCGCGGCCTTGACGACGTTCGTCAGATTCCCCGGCTTGCCCTGAAGCTGGTCGATCAGCGGTGGCGTCCAGCACGCGACCGCCACGACGAGCGCCGCGAGCGCCCATGGCCACAATCCCCGCCTGGAGCTCGGCTCGTGCGCTCGCGGGCCTGCAGCGGAGGATCTGAGCGACACGACCAGCCCGACGAGTCCGACGGCCAGGAGTCCGAGGCACGGCGGTACGAACGCGAGCTGGCACTGCACGACGAAGCTCACGACGAGAACGGTGAGCGGGAGCAGGCGATATTCGCCGCACGCGAGCGACCAGCACAGAAAGATCAGCAGCGTGAACGGGAACAGGCCGGCCGAGGGGTTCCACATGTCATGGAGCACCTCCGGGGCCAGCGAGCGCGACATGAGCACGAGCGCGACCGCCGTGATGAACATCAGCGCGCGGCCGCCCCGTCGCCGGGCGAGCACGACGGCGCCGATGATCGCGGCGCTGTTGACGAGCCCCATGGTCAGGGTCATCGTCCCCGTGCTTCCCAAGCGCGCGGGCAGGGCCAGCAGCCAGAACAGCATCGGACCGAGGCTGTAGACATCGCGGTTGATCGCGGCGCTGGCGTCAGAGTGCAACCCGACGAGCGAGCTTCGGGAGGTGAACACGTCGTAGGCGCGCGTCGCGATGTTCGCCTGGTCTCCCGCCGGCAACCAGCCATCGATGAGCGCATGCACGGTCGCGGCGATGACCGGGGCCGCTGCGATGAGGCCAAGGGCGAGCGCGAGCAGCAGGCCATGGTCCACGCGCGGCCGCCTCGCCGGAGCGAAGATCCGCTGGCGTGTCGCGGGTGCGACCGCGGTGCTCAAGTCAACCGGGGACGAGGGTCCACCACGTAGAAGGTACCCGCCAGGTCTGCTGCCGCGCGATGCGGCCGCTAAGGACGGCCTCAGCGGGCAAGAGCCGCGCGCAGCACCCCGCCCATCTCGGCGATCGCTTCGCGCGGACCGGGCCCGCCGATGAGCGCGTGGATGAAGCCGTGCACGTAGCCTGGATGGCGTCTCAGCAACGTCCGCACTCCGGCCTCGCGCAGCCGTCGCGCATACGCCTCGCCCTCGTCGCGCAGAGGATCGAAGCCGGCCGTCACGACGAGCGCCGGCGGCCCGCTGCTCAGATCATCCGCCAGCAGCGGCGACGCACGTGGGTCGTGCCGGTCCCCGTCGGCGCCGAAGAACTGCTGCTCATACCAGTCCATGTTCGGCTTGGTGAGGATGAATCCCTCCGCGAAGGTCACGCGCGAGGCGGCGACCTCGACGCAGTCCGTGACCGGGTAGATCAGCAGCTGGAAAGCGGGGGTGGGTCCGCCCTCCTTGACCGATTGCCGGGCGGTGACCGCGGCGAGATGCCCACCGGCGCTGTCGCCTGCCACCGCGACGCGTGCCGGGTCCGCGCCGAGCTCCTCGCTGCGCGCGACCGTGTCACGGAAAGCCGCTAGCGCGTCATCGACGGGCGCGGGAAAGCGATGCTCCGGCGAGAGGCGATAGCCGACGCTGAGCACCCGCGCGCCCGAGCTCTTTGCCAACAGGCGGCAGGGCTGGTCGTGGGTGTCGATATCGCCTGCCACCCAGCCGCCGCCGTGGTAGTAGACGACCAGCGGCCCTTGCGCCGCCTCCGAGTCGTCGGGCACGTAGAGCCGCGCCGGCAGCGGCCCGGCGGCCCCGGCGACGGTCGTCTCACGGATGCTCGCGAGCGCGACGGGCGCCCCGGCGACGACGGCGACGGCGTGACGCAGGTCCTCGCGCGCGTCCGCCGGTGTGCGGGTGCTGAGCGGCGGCCGTGGATTGCGTTCCTCGAGCTTGAGCAGCACCTGCATTTCGAGATCCAGCTCGAGCCCGTCGCGCGTGATCGGCCGCCCCGCGATGCGGCGTTTGGCGCGCGGCGGGAGCGCGGCGATGGCGCGCGCAGCTCCCATCTCGAATCGCGCGGCGAGGCCAGGTGGCTGTGAATCCATCGTGCTCCCCTCGGGTCGTGAAGGCCGCCCCGGTCCGGCCTCGCTTTTTCTTCGCTGCTCCTCTCGGCGCGCGGAGCGCGTCAGCACGACGGCCCCGGTGTCGGCGGCCGCGAGCCGCGACTATATTCCGCCTGCCAGTGGGGCGAGTAACCAGATGCTGATCGACGACGCCACCGAGGCCGACGTGCCCGAGATCGCCGCGATCTACAACGACGTGGTCGCGACCTCCACGGCCGTCTTCAGCGACAAGCCGGTGACGGACGAGGACCGGCTGGCGTGGCTGCGCGCACGCCAGGAGCGAGAGCAGCCCGTGCTCGTTGCGCGCGAGGCCGGGGTGGTGGTCGGGTTCGCCAGCTACGGAGACTTCCGGTCATGGCCGGGATACCGCTCGACGGTCGAGCACTCGGTCCACGTTGCCGCCGGGTACCGGCGCCAGGGGATCGGCCGCGAGCTCGTGCAGGAGCTCCTCGCCCGAGCGACGCGGGCCGGGATGCACGTGGTCGTCGCCGCCGTCGATGCCGACAACCACCCGTCCCTGCGCCTGCATGAAGAGCTTGGCTTCGACCAGGTCGGGGAGATGCCCGAGGTCGCGCGCAAGTTCGATCGCTGGGTCGACCTGGTGCTGCTGCAGATCACCCTGTGACGGGCGCTAAGCGGGACGCTCCGAGGCTGCGACGGCGAAGACAATGTGCCGGCGTGCGAGCGTGAGGTACGGGTGCAACTCGATCGGACCTCCCTCAAGCGGCGCGACCGTCACGTCCGTGAGCGTGAGAAACTCGCGCTCGGAGGCATTGAGGACGTCGGACACCCTGCTGCGGTAGCCGTCGCGTGCGAGCGTCAGGATCCCCTCGATCCTGTGGCGCTCGGTCTCGATCCTGATCCGCTCCTTGCGGTACTCCGTCCCGGGCTCGCCCTCCTGCTCAAGAAGCTGATCGTCGGTCATGTGCTCATTATCGGCACTAGCGGCTCACGGCATAGGTCCGGGTGAGGAAGCTTCGCCGGCCCGTCGGGCCGGCGGCGATGATGCTTACGCGCGCCGTCATCGTCCTGCGCGAGCCCAGCGCTCTGCGCAGGCGTCGCAGTGCCGGCGCGCCGATGCGCAGCCGCACGTGCCCGGTGAGCGCGGGTGGAAGCGCCCGGGCGGCGGCGATCAGCCGCACCGCGCCAGGACGGCCGCGTGGGGAAAGCGTCGCGGTCACGAGTACCCTGCAGCCGCGCCGACAGCTCACCGCCAGCGCCAGCGCCCGCCTAGCGAGCACCGCGCCGCTACGCGGCAGGCCCACGTGCAGCATCGGGGCCACATCGAGCGGCGGCGGCCAGCTGCCCGGATTCAGACAGCCGGCGGGAGAGGGTGACGCGGGCATGAAGCGCTGAACTCGGTTGTTGAGCGTGTCCGCCACGTACACGGCGCCGTCGCAGCCGACGGCGAGCCCGACAGGCTTTGAGAATTCGCCTAGGCCCGCGCCGCGCTGTCCCCACTTCGCTAGGAAGCGCCCGTTCGTGTCGAACAGCTCAACGCGGTTGTTTTCACCATCGAGCACATACACGCTTCCGGCTCCGTCCACCGCGACCCCGTTCGGCGAGAGAAAGCGCCCGTCGCCGGTACCCGCCGAGCCCCATTCGCCGAGCACGCCTCCGCCGGCAGTGAGCTTCACGACGCGGTTGTTGTAGGTATCGGCGACGTACACGTCGCCCGCGCCGTCCACCGCCACGGCGGACGGGTGGTCGAATTCGCCGGCCCCGTTTCCCGCCGTGCCGTCCCCGCCGCCCGCGCCCCACTTCGCCAGCAGCGTCCCTTCGGGGCCGTAGACGAGCACGCGATTGTGTCCGGCGTCCGCCACGTAGGCGTCACCCGAGCCGGCCGCTACCGCCACCGATCCGGCACCGCTCAGCTGCGCGCCCCCGACGTCGGCCGGCCCGCCCAGCTGGGAGAGGTAGGTCGCGTCTCCCCACAGGCGCACGAGCCGTTCGTTCGCCTCGTCGGCCACGTACACCGAGCCGCGGGGATCGATCCCGATGCCGGCAGGATGGCTGAAGCGGGCCCTGAATCCGCCTGCTCGCGACCACGCGCCGGCGTAGGCTTCGCCGCCGCCGGCGAACACCTCGATGCGGTCGCCGACCGTGTCGGAGACGAGCAGCCGCCCGGTTGGGTCGATCGCGAGGCCACTCGGCGCGGTCATCTGCGCTGGACCGCGCGCGGAGATGCCGAACGCGCGCACGAACTTGCCGGCCGGATCGAACACCTCGATGCGGTCGTTCGCCGTGTCGGCGACGAACGTTTCGCCGCCGGGCTCGCTCGCGAGCGCGCGCGGAAAGCCGAGCTGCCCCGCTTTCGATCCGAATCCGCCCCACGCGCCCGCGAACGACAGATCGGCGTAGAGCTTGACGATGCGGTGGTTGATGTCGTCGGCGACGTAGGCGTCTCCGGCCGCATTCAGCGTGATTCCATAGGGGAAGCCGAACTGGCGGGGCCCGGCTCCCTGCGAGCCGACGGCACCCTGGAAGACGCCGTTCGGGTCGAATTTCTCGATTCGGTGGTTGTCGTCGTCGGCGACGAGCACCTCGCCTTCGTTGGCGGCCACGCCGCGCGGATAGGAGAACTGACCAGGACCGCTACCTCGTGTGCCCCATTCGGTCGCTTCGCCGCCTTCGAGGTTGAACCGCTCGATCCGGTTGTTGCCGCTGTCGGCGACGTACACGAAGTTGCCCGCCACCGCGATCCCGCCGCCAGGCGGATGCGTGAAGTCGCGCGAGGAGCCGAAGTTGAAGCGCCCGAGCTGACTCCCGCGCCCGCCCCACGAGGACAGAAAGATTCCGTTGGGATCGAACTTCTGGATGCGGTTGTGTTCGGAGTCGACCACATACACGTTCCCCGCGGCGTCGGTTGCAAGCCCTCCGATCGGCCCGAACTGTCCATGGGCTCCGCCGAACGAGCCCCACTCGGTCTCGAACAGGCCTCCGGCGCTGAACTTCTGCACCACGAAGCTGAGCTGATCTGCGACGTATACGTTCCCCTGCCCGTCGACGGCCACGGCCTCGGGAAAGCGCAGCAGGCCCTCGCCGCGCCGCCCGATGATCTGCGCGGCCGTATAGGGGCACGCGCGCGCAGGAGATCCGGGGCATCCGTCGGCGTGCGCGATCGCGGCGCTCGCCGCACTCCCGCCGCAGGCCAGCGCGAGTCCCGGCAGCGCGCGGCGCACGAGCGCGGCGATGAGTCGGCGAGAGCGGGCGAGCCTCATCGACGCATCAAAACACGCAACGCTCCCGCGCGGAGCGGTGCCACGACGTGCCCCATGTCGAGGCCAGCCCGGCGCTAGATGATGTGCTCGGGAGGACGCGCCGCCAGTCCCGCGCGAGCGACCGGCCCCGCCGCGGCCCGCGCCGGTTCGTTCGGGCGGTTCAGCTCCTCGCGCACGATATACAGCGGGCGGTGCTTCACCTCGTCGTAGATGCGCCCAACATACTCGCCGATCACGCCGATTGCGATCAACTGGATCCCGCCGAGCAGCAGGATGGCGATCGTGATCGAGCTGAAGCCCGGCAGGTAGGAGTCGGCTAGGCGCAGGACGATGACGACGGGAATCGCGATGAAGGCGACTCCGGCGGAGAGCAGCCCGACGTAGGTGGCCACTTGTAGCGGCAGGTGCGAGAAGGAAGCGATCGCATCCAGCGAGAAGCGCAACATCTTGCGAAGCGTGTACTTCGTCTCGCCCGCGTGCCGGGCGTCACGCTCATAGGAGACCGCGGTCTGCGTGAAGCCGACCCACACAGTCATCCCCCGGAGGAATCGCGAGCGCTCGGTCATCGCCAGCAGCGCGTTCAGCGCACGGCGGTCGAGCAGGCGAAAGTCGCCGGAGTTTGGCTCGAGGTTCACCTGGGCGAGTTTGTCGAAGAGCTTGTAGAACCATGAGGCGGTGGCGAGCTTGAAGGCGGTCTCACCTTCGCGCTGCCTGCGCACCGCGTATACCACGTCCGCGCCCTGGCTCCATTCGGCGATCATGTCGGGGATCAGCTCCGGGGGGTCCTGCAGGTCGGCGTCGATCATCGCGACGACGTCCCCGACGGCGTGCTCCAGGCCTGCCGTGAGCGCAGCCTGGTGGCCGAAGTTGCGCGAGAGGTGGATCACCCGCACGCGGCGGTCATCCGCGGCCATGCGGTCGAGCAGCTCAGGCGTGCGGTCGGAGCTGCCGTCGTTCACGATCACGAGCTCGAACTCATAGTCGGCGACTGCCGCGCACGTGCGCGCGACGAACTCCTCGACCAGCTCCTCCTCGTCAAAGACGGGCGCCACGATGGTGAGGAGGGTGGGGGTGCGAAGTGGTATGTCCGCCATTGTCCTTAGCTTCCAGGGAGCCCCTGAAGAAGCCGCCGGAAGGCTTCCATCTTCCTCGAGCCCCTTAAGTCAGAGATGAATTTATCGTTCATCCTCTCAGTGATGCGTTCCAACCGCTCCGCGTCTGACCGTCGAGCCCCCATCCCAGCGGGGGTCAGGCGCGCGCTCGGCAAGCCCGTGCTGATCCAGTTCGTGAAGTTCGGCACGGTGGGAGTGTCCAACACGCTGCTGACGTTCCTGGTGTACACGCTGCTGTTGAAGGTCTTCGGCGTGTGGTACCTGGCCGCGTCGGCGATCGGGTTTCTGGTTGGCGCCATCAACGGCTTCCTGCTGAACCGCCGCTGGACCTTCAAGGAGCACGTCGGTGACGCGCTGACGCCGGTGCGCTGGGGGGTCGTTCAGGGCTGCGGCCTGGGGCTGAACGAGGCGCTGCTGTATCTGCTCGTCGCCGGTGCTCATGTGGACAAGCTGCTGAGTCAGGCGTTCGCGACCGCCATCGTCACGGTGCTCACCTTCCTGGCGAACCGCGCCTGGACGTTTCGCGTGCACGCTCCGGTCGCCGTGGCCGACAACGACGCCTGAGCGGAACGCAGCAGCTGTTCAGCGGAACACGGCGAGCAGCGACAGCCCGCCGGGGATGCGGCCCCCGCGCCCGATCAGCGTCGCCTCGACCGCCAGCGGGCGCTCGAGCAGCCAGTTCACCGGCTCGGGCGGCACCCACAGGTCGAGGCTCGACTCGGTCGTCTTCGTGTTGACGCGATCGAGTAGGCGCAGCAGGATCGCCACCGGCAGCAGCAGCGAGTTGAAGTAGGTGGTCCGCACCTGCTCCCACCCCGCCTGCTCGGCAACTCGCTGAAGCGAGCGCCGGGTGTAGCGCCGATGGTGGTGGTTGATCTCGTCGTGGCCGCTCCAGAGCCACTGGTAGGCGGGCACGGTCACGAGCAGTGCGCCCCCCGGAGCGACCGTGCGCCGCAGCTCCCGCAGGGCGCCACGGTCGTCCTCGAGATGCTCAATCACGTCGAGGCTGGCGGCGAGATCGAAGCTGTCGGCTGGAAAGGGCATCTCGAGTACGGATCCCTCGATGACCTCGCCCGCTCCCCGTGCGCGAGCCAGGCAGACGCTGGTGTGCGAGAGCTCGATCCCGGTCACGGTTCCGTGGCGGGCGAGCTCGACCATGTTGCGCCCGCTGCCGCAACCCGCGTCGAGGATGCGCGCATGTGCCGGCAGCCGCAGGCCGGCGACCACGCGCTCGAGCACCGTCCGCCGCCCCCGATACCACCAGTGGCGGTCCTCCGCCTGGTGGGTTTGCAGCTCGTAGTCACGATCCATCCGCGGGCATCTTTTCCTATCGGGCCCCGCGGCGCTGCGCGCCCCAGATCTCGCCCCCGCGCACGAGCTCAATCCACAGCCGGCGGGCAGCGCGCGCCAGGCCGGACCGGCGTGCGCCGGTCGTGCGCGGCGAGAGGCTGCGAAGGCTCAGGCGAGCGCGCTGCGCAGGAAGCTCACGGTGCGCTGCCAGGAGGTGTCGGCGGCCTGTCGATCGTAGGTTCCGAGCCGGTTGGTGTCGTTGAAGAAGGCGTGGCCGGCACCCTCGTAGAAGTGGAAGGTCACGTCCACACCTGCGGCGCGCAGTTCCGCTTCGAGCTGCTTTGCTGCGTCCAACGGGATGAATTCGTCAGCCGTGCCGAAATGGCCGAGCACCGGGCCCGTGATCTTGCTGAAGTCGGGCTTGCCGTGGGGCATGACGTAGTAGTAGGTGACGGTGGCGGTGATCCGCGGGCAGGTGGATGCCGCCCAGATCGAGAGGCCGCCGCCGAGGCAGAACCCCACCGATCCGACGCCCGTGCCTTCGACGCCCGCCTGGGAAGCGAGATGGTCCGCGGCGCCGCACATGTCCTTCTCGGCCTGCTCCATCGAGAGGGCCATCATCTTCTGTTCCGCCTCGCTCGGCTCGCTCGTCGTCTCGCCCCGGAAGAGGTCGGGCGCGAGCGCGAAGAAGCCATCGTCCGCGAAGCGATCACACACGCTGCGGATGTGCTCGTCGAGTCCCCACCACTCCTGGAGCACGATCGTCGCCGGACCGCGGCCGGCCTCCGGAACCGCCAGATAGCCGGGGCTCGTTCCGGCGCTCGTTGGAAACTCGATGTCGGGCATGTTGGGCTCCTTGGGGTCCTTGACTGTGTTTCGGCGCCCGGCGTCGCCGCGCGGCGGGTCCGGTGGAGCCCACGGCGCGGCGAGGCCTCGCCGCAGACGCTTGAGGATATTCGTGCCCGGGCTGACCGGCGGCCGTCGACGAGCGTGCCGCCGCCGGTCACCGGTCCAGAGCCGCGCTACGGGGTCGGCAGCGACACGCTCAGGTTGCTGACTTCGATGTTGAAGGTACCGTTGCTGGCGCGGTAGTACGGCGCATCGCGGCCAAGGAGCTGGAGCTTGACCGTGTCCCCCTTGGCGAATTCGTAGCCGTTGCCGTGCAGCTGGAACGTGATCGTGCCCGTCTGGTTTTCGCCCAGCCGGTACACGCCCCGGCTGATGAGCCGCTGTTCCCCGCTGGGAAGGACATCCCAGAGGCGCGACGCGAGCTCGCCGAACGGTCCGATCGTTTTGATGCTGGCCGTCACGGTCGGCAGGCCCAACAGCGTGAAGCCGGGGCTGACGAGCGTGTAGTTGGCCGTGTTCGGCTCGATTTCGGCTTTCACGGCCTTGCATGCGTCGGTGGTGCCGCCGATCGGGTCGTATTCCGCTGCGATCGTCGGGTTGCCGCCGGCCGAATTGAGCGTCTGCACGCTCGCCGAGCCGAATTTGATCGTGTGCGTGTGCAGCTTCGACCAGTTCGCGGCCGCGAAGGGGCCGCCGCCGGCAGCGCTCTTTGGGCACGTCTGCGTGTACGCCGTCGCGCTGCCGTTCGCTGGCCCCGCGCCCGTGCGCTGCAGCCTCGCCGCGAAGAAGCCGGCGGCCTCTTCGTTGAAGGCATGGTCGGTGTTTTCCTTGTTCGAGCCGCGGCTGTGCCCGAGGTCGCCCACCATCAGCGCCGCGTAGCCTTTCAACGCCCGCGTCGCGTTGTAGGCGCGCAGCGACTGCGACGGCGGGAAGAGGTCGTCGGTCCAGCCACTCTCAAGCAGCATCGGGGCGGGCGTGCCCGACAGGCCGTAGCCCTGGTGGTAGGTGTAGATCTGTTTCGCGATCGCTGCGTCTTCGGGTGTGGCCGGCTCGCCGGCGTTCGTCGCGGCGAACCATTTCGTGAGGTCGGCTTCGGGATCGGCGCCCTCGGGGGCGATGTATCCGCTGGCGTTCCCGAGGGCGTACAGCCCCGAGACATAACTCTGAATCTCGACGCCGAATGGTTCGTAGCTTTGTGCAAAAGGAGCAATTTCGGTGTCCAGGAAGCGCCCGTTAGGCGTCAGCGCGTCTACGAGATCGGACCACGGCCAGCGCGGGTAGGTCGCCGTGATCGAAAGCGCCTTGCCTTTCGGGCTCGTCCACGGAGCGAATTCGCCGTTGGGCAGCCGGATCCGGTTCTTCAGGTAGGCGAGCTCAATGCTCTGTCCGCCTCCATAGGAGATCCCTGTGCTCGCGAGCGCGCCGGGTTTGGCGATGTTTCCGTCGACGAGCAGGCCGAGCAGGTATTGGGTGTCGCGCACCTCATAGCGCTGGTCGGCGAGGCGGATCCAGCCTTCTTTGCAGCCTGCGTCTTCTCGCGAGGCGGGGGCGCCACACGAGTTGCCCCAGCCGCGTGCGGAGTAGTTGAGGACGGCGTAGCCGTGCTGGGCGTAGTAGATGTTGTTGTAGTGGAAGGTCTCGTTTCCGTCGCCGGCCGGCGTGGTCGACTCGAAGTCGGCCTTGCTGCCGCCCCAGCCATGGAGCATCACGATCGTCGGGAACGGTCCCGTCCCGCTGGGGGGAAGCGTCACGTCGACGTCGAGCGGAACGCCGTCGAAGGTGCGCACGCGCTGCGCGAGCGTTTCCGTTGGACAGAAGCGCACGCCATTCTGGGCTTTGCAGGCGTGGCCGAAAGGAGCCGGTTCGGCGGCCTGCGCCGAGGCCCCCGCGATGGCCAGCGCGATGACCGCGGCCAGCAGCCCACCCGACAGCAGCGTGCAGCGTCCCGTCTTCATCCTCAGCCCCCTGTGCTCAACTCGATTACCCTCGTTCGCCGTTAACTACCCGGATTCGGGGTTTTCCTAACGTCATGGCGGCTCCGGCACGCTCGCGAGGCGCCCCCGCCCGAGCCGCCGGCACTCAGCGCGGCAGCGAGAGTACGTGTGCCTTCGCGGGATCGATGCGCCCGTCGAGCAGCTCGAGGTAGGCGCCTTCGAGCGCCGCGGGCCCCTCACCGCGCATCACCTGCAGCCACGTGCCGGTCCACTCCAGATAGGGGCGCCAGGCGTCGGCGAGGCGCTGCTCCAGACCCTCCCTTCCCCAGTCAGCCGAGCGCTTGGTGACGCGGTCGGGCGCGAAGAAGAAGATCGGACGCGCACCCGGCAGGGCGTCCGGGAGCTCGCCCATCCGATCGTGGTGTGTAGCGCCCACGACGGCCGAGTGCGCGAGCTGCTCGCGATAGTGCTCGTGAACCGCGTCGCGGACGGCGGCGTCGCCAGCCATGTCCACGTAGACGGCGCGCTCTTGAGGCAGCTCGCGCACCTCCTCGTATGAAACGACATGGTCGTAGACGCCGAGCCCGCGCGCGAACTCGCGGCTGCGGGACGACGTGATCCCGACGACGTCGATGCCCTCGCGGCGGCTGAGCAGAAAGGCGAGCGCGCTCGCCGTCTTGCTCGAGGCGCTCGACAGCACGACCGTGCCGGCGCCGAAGAGCTCGCTGTCGGCGAGGAAGTCGTCGATCAGGTAGGAGGTGAAGAAGAGGGGCCGCAGCAGCATCTGCTCGGCCTCGTGCTCGGAGTCGTAGATCGGGTCCGCGGCGGTGCGCGCGTAGTTGTTGTACGCCGGGGGAAGTTTGGCGCGGTGTGGCGAGGCGTCGACGAAGCCGCGGGCGTCCACACGAGCGGCGTCGAGCACGAACTCGCTCGAGGGGGGCAGGTAGCCGAAGACGCGCGTCCCGACCTCCAGCCCGTCGCGGCGGCTCGCGCTCACCTCGGCGAAGCCCCACACCGGCACCCGCCCCCAACCGTCCTCGGCGGGGAAGAAGCCCCAGTAGGACATCGCCTCGCCGAAGATCGCGTAGGTGATGTTGTTGGACGTCAGCCCGAACGACGCGACTCGCAGCCGAGCCTGACCGGTCTCGAGCTCGGGCGGGTCGGCGTCGAGGAATCGGCAGCGGTGAAGGTCGTCCTTGGCAACCAGGAAGTCCACGCCGCCCGGAGCTTACGCGCTCGAGCGAGACGAACGGGTGTCGGTCTGGATCACATCGCACCCGATCCGCGGCCGGGCGAGCTCAGGCGAGGGCGGCGGCGGGGAGCCGCGGCGCGGACCCGCTCAGCGCTCACCGTCCCAGTAGTCGACGCCGCCATCCGCGCGGCGGACCATCACCTGATCGGCGGTGTTCCCCGGCCACACGCCGATCTTGTCGCTGTCCGGATAGACGGCGACGGCCGGCTCGTGGGCGCTCGAGAACATCATGATCCGCGCCATCGTCTCGCCCCGGTTGGTGGTCTTGTGCGCTCCACCCGGTCCCGGTGGGAAGCACACGATCTCGCCGGCCGCGAGCGTCTCCTCGCCCTCGGGCGTGCGCAGCGTAATGGCTCCGTCGAGCACGAGCAGCCACTCCTCCTCGTACTCGTAATGGTAAGGACATGGGCTCTCGCCTGGCGGCAGCTCGTACACCTTCACCGCGAGCGCCTCGCCGCCCGCAGCCTCGCCAACGCGTGCGAGCCCCGCGTGGTAGCCGTCCGGGTCGCCGTCGCTGTAGTCGACACCCCAGTTGAACACGTTCGCTCGGCGCACCGGCCGATGTTCGCAGACCGAGCGCCGGCCAGGTCATCCGAGGGTTCGCATCCGTGGTCCTCGATCAATCGTCGGTGGACCGCCCTGGTTAGCCGCAGCCCGTAATTCCGCCGTCGAGCGGGATCACCGTTCCCGTCATGTAGGAGCCCGCCCGGGAGCACAGGAAGATGGTGAGTCCGGCGGCGTCATCGGGATGGCCGATCCGTCTCAGCGGCACGTTCTGTTCGACCAGCTCCCGCGTCTCGGGGTTCTCGAGCAGAAACGCCATCATCTTGCTCTCGAACGGCCCCGGCGCGATCGCATTGACCGTGATGTGCTCGGAGGCAAGCCGCTTGGCGAGGTGGCGGGTCAGCATATGAACGGCCGCCTTACTCGCGCTGTAGCTGTAGTTCTCCACCGACGGCGCGCGCAGGCCGTCGACGGAGCCTATGTTGACTATGCGCGCCGGGTCCTCGCGCTTGGCAGCCGCGCGCAGCGCTCCCAGCAGCGCGACGGTCAGGTTGAACAGACCCTCCACGTTGGTGTGCACGACCCTGTCCCAGCCAACGGCCGGGAACTCCTCGAGCGGCGCTCCCCACGTCGCGCCCGCGTTGTTGACCAGGATGTCCAGCTGCGGGAAGAGCTCAGTGCTCGCCGCCGCGAGCGCGGCCGCACCCTCGGGAGTCGACACGTCGCCGGGAATCGCACGGCAGTCTCCGAGCTCCGACAGCTGCTCGGCCGCGCGCTCGACGTCGCCCGTCTTGCGCGAGGAGATGATCACGCGTGCGCCGGCCCGCACGAGGCCGCGGGCGATCATCAGGCCGATCCCACGCGATCCCCCCGTGACGAGCGCGGTCTTGCCGGAGACGTCGAAGAGCTCGTCCATCGCTAGTCGCCGAACTCGGCCGGGCGCTTCTCGAGAAACGCTGCGATCGCCTCGGGCGGGGCGTTGCCGAACGTGCTCATGATCTGCTGGCGGTCCTCGAACTCGACGGCCGTCTGCTCGGAGGGGATCTCCAGGGCGGCCCACATCCCGCGCTTCGTCAGCTGCACGCCCCACGGCGCGAGCGACGCGATCTGCACCGCCGCCTCGAGAGCTCGGCTCAGCAGCTGATCGCCGTCGATGACGTCCGCCACGAGCCCTCCGCAGCGCCTCCTCGGCGTCAACCCGGCGACCCGTGAGCATCAGCTCGTGCGAGCGCGAGGCGCCGATCAGCCGCGGCAGCAGCCAGCTCGTGCCCATGTCGCAGTTGGACACGCCAACGTTGATGAAGGCCACGCGGAACACCGCCTCCCGGCTCGCGTAGCGGATGTCGGCCGCGAGCGCGAGCGCGAGCCCGAAGCCCGCCGCCGGCCCGTTGACGGCGGCGATCACCGGCTGCGGCAGGGCGCGGAGCTGAAGGATCAGCGTGGACATGTGCTGCTGGTTTGCGAGCCGATCGCGCGCCTCGTCGCTGCCGTCGTTTGCGGGCGCTGCTCCGTACCCGTGCAGGTCGAGGCCGGCGCAGAACCCCCGGCCGGCGCCGGTGAGGATGAGCGCGCGACACGAGCGCTCGACGGCCGCCCTGCGCAGCTCCTCGTGCAGCTCCTCGCACAGCTCGGCGGTCATCGCATTGAGATGCTCCGGTCGGTTGAGCGCGATCCGGCGCACGTGCGGAGCCGGCTCGTCGACTAGCAGCGCAGAGACCATCGACACGGGATCCTATTGCTGGCGCTGCCGCGACGGTCGATGCTCGCGCCGCGACGGGCTCGTCCCCGCGACGGATTCAGCCGCGCGGATAGTGAAACGCCTGCGACTGGATCACCTTGGCCGCGAGCAAGCCGTCCTCGCGTGCGATCTCGGTCTCCAGCACGATCATCGTGCGCCCCGCGTGCAGCGGGCGCGTTGTCGCGGCGACCGCGCCCCCGCGGACTGCACGCAGGAAGTTGGTTTTGGACTCGATCGTGGCGGTGCCGCTCGCGCCCTCGGGAAGGTTCAGGAAGGCGCAGGTGGCTCCGCAGCTGTCGGCGAGCGCCATCAGCGCCCCGCCATGCATCAGACCGCCCGCCGTGCACCGCTCGGGCGTCCACTCGAGCCGACCGCGCACGAGCTCCGGTCGCGCCTCGAGCAGCTCGATCCCGACCAGCCCGGCGAAAGGCATCATGTCGCTGATCTTGGTGGGGGTGGTGGCGTCCGTCATCGGCCTCGCGAGGGGCAAGCGCGCGGGATGATCATAGGCTCGTCGCCTCGCTCCTGCGATGGCGCAGTCGTTCTGCTCCCTGCACGGCGTCCGAGGACATCTGTGTGACACTGGCGCGCGTGCGGGCGCAGCGGGCGAAGGTGGCGGTGGTCGGTCACATCGAGTGGGTCCAGTTCGCGCGCGTTGCGCACGTGCCGCTGGCCGGCGAGGTGGTGCATGCGCACGACGCCTTCGAGGAGCCAGCCGGAGGGGGTGGCGTGGCATCCGTGCAGCTGGCGCGGCTCGCCGGGGACTCCGTGCTCGTCACCGCGCTCGGCGAGGACGAGCAGGGCCGCCGCTCAGTCGCGCGCCTGCGCGAGCTTGGCGTCGAGGTGCGCGCCTCGTGGCGCGCTCAGCCGACCCGCAGGGCGGTAACCCTCGTAGACGACGCACGCGAGCGCACGATCACGACGATCGGGCGCCGTCTGGAGCCGCTCGGCGCCGACGCGGAGGCGGGCTGGGACACGCTCGCGGGTCTCGACGCGGTCTACTTCACCGCCGGCGACCTCGACGCGCTGCGCGCAGCCCGTCGGGCCACGCGCGTGCTCGTCGCCAGCCCGCGGGCTGTGCACGCGCTCGGCCACGGCGTGCAACTGGATGCGCTCGTGTTGAGCGCGCATGACGAGATCGAGCGCCGCGAGGCGGACCGCGCCGAGGGCGACGCGGCGCTCCTGGTCCTGACCGACGGGGCCCACGGCGGCAGCTACCGAGCGCGGTCGGGCGCTGCCGGCACTTGGGCGGCCGCGGCCCCGCCCGGCGAACCGGTGGATTCCTACGGCTGCGGCGACTCGTTCGCGGCGGGCCTGACCTACGGGCTCGGGGCCGGGCTCTCGGTGTCCGAGAGCATCGCGCTTGGAGCCCGCTGCGGTGCGATGTGCCTCACCGGCTCCGGTCCATACGAGCGGCAGCTCAGCGCACGAGACCTGACAGGATGACGGCATGAGCGAACCGGCGCCCGCAGTGCCCAGCAGCGCAGGTGATTCGCAGTTCGAGCAGATCAGAACGGAGCTCGCCGACCGCGTCCTGACGATCACCCTGAACCGGCCCGAGCGCCTCAACGCATGGACGAGCACGATGGCTCGCGAGCTGATCGAGGCCTTCGACCGGGCCGACGCCGACGACGAGGTGCGGGCGATCGTGGTCACCGGCGCCGGCCGGGGGTTCTGTGCAGGCGCGGACCTGGCGAGCGGCGGCGAGACCTTCGACCATCGCAAGCGCGGTGCCACCGATCCGGTGCCACGCGACAACGGCGGCGAATTCACGCTCAGGGTGTTCGAGTCGACGAAGCCGGTGATCGCCGCGATCAACGGTCCGGCGGTTGGCGTGGGGGCGACGATGACGCTGCCGATGGACGTCCGTCTCGCCGCCGAGGACGCGCGTATCGGGTTCGTCTTCGCCCGCCGCGGCATCGTCCCGGAGGCCTGCTCGAGCTGGTTCCTCCCGCGTGTCGTGGGCATCAGCCGCGCGCTTGAGTGGGTCGCGACCGGCAGGGTCTTCTCCGCCCAGGAGGCGCTCGAGGGCGGGCTGGTGCGGAGCCTGCATCCGGCGGGTGAGCTGCTCGCCGCCGCCTACGAGCTGGCTCACGAGATCGCGCAGAACACGGCCCCGGTCTCGGTGGCGCTGGCACGGCAGATGATGTGGAGGATGCTCGGAGCCGAGCACCCGATGCTCGCCCACCGGGCGGACTCGCGGGGCATGTTCTCCCGCGGCCAGTCGGCCGACGCGGTCGAGGGCGTGACCGCGTTTCTCGAGAAGCGTCCCGCTCAGTTTCCGGACCTCGTGAGCGACGGCCTGCCCGAGATCATGCCGGGCTGGCAGGCGCCCGAGTTCGAGTAGGGGTCTTCGGAACGGCGGGCGAGCAGCCGGCGGATCTGGCCGTTGAGGCCGCACCGATGCGCCCTCCGCTCGGCCTGCTTGTGTTCGTAGTCGGCGCCGCGAGCCTGGGGGCGGAGATCGCGGCCGCGCGACTGCTCGCGCCGTACTTCGGGGCGTCGACGATCATCTGGGCCAACACGATCGCGATCGTGCTCGTGGCGCTTTCGGCCGGCTATGCGCTCGGCGGACGCCTCGCCGACCGCGCGCCCTACATGTCCCGCCTGTGCCAGCTCGTGCTCGCCGCGGCCGTCCTGCTCGGGGCGGTCCCGTTCCTCAGCGGCCCGTTGCTGCGCGTCGCGAGCACCGCGATCGGCTCACTCTCGGTCGGCGCGTTCTTCGGGTCACTGCTCGCGGTGCTCGGGCTGGTCGCAGTGCCGGTACTGCTGCTCGGCACGGTCGCGCCCTTCGCGATCCGCCTGTCGCTGGAGCGGACCGAGGAGTCGGGCAGCGTCTCGGGCCGGTTGTACGCGCTCTCGACCACCGGCTCCCTGGCGGGGACGTTCCTCGCGGCGCTCGTGTTGATCCCCTTCGCCGGGACCCACCGGACGTTCCTCGCGTTCGCGTTCGCGCTCGCGCTCGTCGCGGCGCCCGGGCTTCCGCGCGCCGGGGTCGCCGTCGCCGCCGTCCTCGCGGTTCTGCTCGCGCTTCCGCCCGGGGGCATCGACGTGCAGGTGGCCGGCGGCGGCCGCGTGATCTACGAGGCCGAGACGCAATACCAGTACGCGCGCGTGGTCGAACAGCCCGGCGGGGAACGCTGGCTGCAGCTCAACGAGGGCGTCGCGACCCACTCCGTCTACGTACCGGGCAGCTACCTGACCGGTAACTACTGGGACGGCTTCCTCGCGCTGCCGTTCGCCGTGCGCACCGTCCCACCGGCGCGCATCGCGATCCTCGGCGACGCCGCCGGGACAACCGCCCGCGCCTACGGCCACTACTTTCCGAGCACACAGATCGACGCGGTCGAGCTCGACGGGCAGCTGAGCGAAATCGGGCGGCGCTTCTTCGCGCTCGGAGCGCGACCACAGCTGCACATGATCACCGCCGACGCGCGTCCCTGGCTCGCGTCGGTGTCGAGCCGCTACGACGCGATCTTCCTCGACGCCTACCGGCAGCCGTATATCCCCTTCTACCTGACCACGCGCGAGTTCTTCGCGCTGATCCGCTCGCATCTGCGCCCGGGCGGGGTGGTCATCGTGAACGTCGGTCATCCGTCCGGCTCGAACGCGCTCGAGCGGGCGATCTCGGCGACGCTGCGCGCGGTCTTTCCGTTCGTCGCTCGTGACCCGACCGAGTCGACGAACACGCTCGTCCTCGCGGCCGCCGCGCCGATCAGCGCTCGAGCACTGCGCGCGGCGGCGCCGGCACTGCCCGCCGAACTGCGCTCCACCGCGCTCGCAAGCGCCGCGAGGCTCGCACCCGCGCAGCGCGGCGGACCCGTCTACACCGACGACCTGGCGCCCGTCGAATGGCTCGTGGACGAGTCCCTGATCGGCTATCTGGCACGCACGCCCCGCTGAGCGCCGTCGCTCAGATCGCGGGCAGCTTCTGGACGAGCGACAGCACGGGCGCGAACAGGTCTCCGCGCTCGGCCACCCGCTCGAGCACCGCCGGCGCCTCGAACGCGAGCGCCTGGGGATCGCCTGCGTCGAGCGCCGCGCGGACCTCGTCCCAAGCGACGGGGGTGGACGCCGTGGGGCGCTCCCTCGCGCGCAGCGAGTAGGCGCAGACCGTCGTCTTGTTGCGGTCGTTCTGACTCCAGTCGATCAGCACCTTGCCCGGGCGGCGCGCCTTCGTCATGCGCGAGACGACGAGCTCGGGTTCGGTTTGCTCGAACAGCTCGGCGACGGCCTTCGCGAACGGCTTGGTCTGCTCGAACGTGACGTCGGGCGAGTTCAGCGGCACATACAGCTGCAGGCCCTTGGAGCCCGAGCTCTTGGCGAACGTCCGCAGGCCGAGGTTCTCGAACATGCCGTTCAGCTGCAGCCCCACGCGGCAGCACTCGATGATCGTCGCCGGGCTGCCCGGATCGAGGTCGAACACCAGCGCCGTCGGACGGTCGGTCGCATCGGCGCGCGCGAGCGGCGTGTGCAGCTCGATCGCGGCCAGGTTCGCGAGCCAGACGAGCGTCGCGAGGTCGTCGGCGACCGTGTAGTCGATCGGCTTGCGCTCGCTTGGGAGGGTGACGGTGCGGACCCAATCCGGCGCGTGCGCGGGCGTCTGCTTCTGGAAGAAGGACTTCGCCCCGACGCCGTCTGGCCAGCGTGTCACCGTCAGCGCGCGCCCCTGCAGGTGCGCCAGCATGACCGGTGCGATCGCGGCGTAGTACTCGATCACCTGGCGCTTCGCGAAGCCCGTCTTCGGATACAGCACCTTGTCGAGGTTTGACAGCTTCAGCTCCCTGCCCTCGACCCTGACGACGGCTGATTTGGCCGGCTCGGGCGGCAGCGACAGCTGCGCGTGCGTCTCCGTTTCGCCCCCTTCGCCCGCCGCGGGTGCGTTCGCGCCCTCGCGCACCACCTCCTCCGCCGGCTTGTCCTCGCGCAGGCCCTTGTAGGAGGGAGCGCGCAGGCTGCCCGTCCTCGTCCACTCGGCGAACTCGATCTCCGCGACCAGGCGCGGCTCGACGAAGACGGCTTCGCGCGGCAGCTTCTCGCCGGCGGTGAACGACGACGTTGCTCGCTGCAGCGGCGTCAGCAGCTGCGAGAGGCGCTCGAGCTCGCTCTCGCTGAAGCCGGTGCCGACCCGCCCCACGTAGCGCAGCTCGCCGGTCGGCTCGTAGACCCCGAGCAGCAGCGCGCCGATGCTCTCGCGGCGCTTGCCCTTCCCGGGCATCCAGCCGCCGATCACGAACTCCTGACCGCCGACCGTCTTGACCTTGATCCAGTCGCGGGAGCGGACCCCGGGCTGGTAGATCGAGCTGGAGCGCTTCGCCACGATCCCCTCGAGGCCTCGCTCGCGGCTGAGGCGCAGCAGCTGCGATCCCTCTCCGATCACGTGCTCGGGCGTCTGCCAGCTCTCGCCTGAGAGCTTCAGGGCCACGAGGCGCTCGCGGCGCTCGAGGTAGGCGAGCTCCATCAGCGAGTGCCCGTCGAGCCACAGCAGGTCGAAGATCACGTAGGTCACCGGCGTGGCGGCCGCGAGGCGTTTGGCGTGGCTTCGGGAGGTCACGTGCATTCGTGGCTGCAGCGCGCCGAAGCTCGGGCGCCCGTCGCCGTCGAAGGCCACGATCTCCCCGTCGAGGATCGCGCTATGCGAGCTGAGGTTGCGGTTCAGGCGCGCCAGCTCGGGATAGCTGTCGGTGATCTCTTTGAGGTTCCGGCTCTGCAGGCGCAGCTCGCCCGGCTGTGAGTAGGCGATCGCGCGCACCCCGTCCCACTTGATCTCAAACGCCCACTGGCGCTCGTCTGACGGTAATGCTCCGGGGCGGGCGAGCATCGGAGCCACCCGCGCGGGCATCGGCTCGGTGTCGGGATCGGCGGGCGGGTCCATGCGGTGGATCAACCAGTTCTTCGCCCGCTCGCCCTTGTCGATCGGGAAGAGCGCATAGCGGGCGTCGACGCGCTCCCCGTGCAGCGACACCTCGATCTTGCGCGGCTCCCACTTCAGGCACTCGTAGGTCCCCTGATCCCAGATCCTCATCGTGCCCGCGCCGTACTCACCCTTCGGGATCTCACCCTTGAAGTCCAGGTATTCGAGCGGGTGATCCTCGGTATGCACCGCCAGGCGGTTGTCCTTGGGCGCCTCGGGGAGACCCCTCGGGATCGCGAACGAGGCCAGCACGCCGTCGTGCTCGAGGCGCAGGTCCCAATGCAGGCTCGTCGCGCTGTGCTCCTGGATCACGAAGCGCAGATCGGCGCTCGGCGCTGCGTCCCTGGCCGCGGGCTCGGGCGTGACGGCGAAGTCCCGTTTGGCTCGATAGCGCGTGAGCTTGGCGGCCTGCTTGTTGGCGTCGTCCCGCCCGCCTGCGCGGCGCTGTGGCACCTAGCGCTTCGCGGCGGTCCGCGGTGCGCCGGGTTTTTTCGCGGCCGTTTTCTTCGCCGCCGCTTTCTTCGCGGCGGGTCGCTTGCGTTTCTCGCCGCCGTCGCCGGCCGCGCGGACCGCGTCGAGGCTCGCCTTCAGCGCGCTCATCAGGTCGGGGGCGGGCGTCGCTACCTCCTCGGCCGGGGGTTGCACGGCGATCTCCTTGCCCTCGGCCTTGCGCTCGATCAGCGCGAGCACCTGCTCGCGGTAGCTGTCGCGGAAACTGTCCGGTTCGAAGTCGCCGGCGAGCGATTCGATCAGCTGCTTGGCGATGTCCACCTCGCGCTTGGTCGTTTTCGCGTTCGCCGCGTCGACCACCTCGTCGAGCCGCTCGGGCGGGAGGACTTCATCGGGGAAGAGCATCGTCGCCATGCCGAGGGCGACGCCCATCGGCCGTACCGCGACGAGCTGCTCCTTCGAGCGGATCACGACGCGGGCGATCGCGACCTTGCCCGTCTCCTCCATCGCCTCGAGCAGCAGCCTGTAGGGCTTCGCGCCGCCCGTGCCCGGGGCGAGGTAGTAGGGATGGTCGTAGTAGATCGGGTCGATCTGGGAGAGCTCGACGAACTCCTCGATCTCGATCGTCTTGGTCTTCTTCGGCTCGAGCGTGTCGAGCTCGGAGGGCTCGATCACGACGTAGCGGTCGGGTGCGATCTCATAGCCTTTGACGATGTCCTCGTAGGGGACCTCCTCGTCGCTCTGCGGATCGACTCGCCTCTGGGCCACCCGCACCCCGGTCTTGCCGGAGAGCTGGTGGAAGCGCACGGTCTTGCGGTCGACCGCGCTGTAGAGCTTCACCGGCACGTTGACCAGCCCGAAGCTGATTGCGCCGGTCCAAATCGCGCGGGGCATCCCATCACTACTACCACCTGCCGGCCCTTCTAACCAGCCCTGCAAAGCGCATGTCGGCTGCTCGCGCCAAGATTGCGCCCGTGTCCGCTCGTACGCTGCGCGTCTCCGTCGCGGTCGTTCTCGCCTCGCAGGCCGCGCTCGGCGGCGCCGCGGCGCGGGCCGCCGGCGGCGGCTGGTCCTCCCCGACGCCGCTCAGCCGCTGCGGCGCTGCCATCGCCCCGCGTGTCGCCTTCCCTGGTGAGAGCCCCTCGATCCCGACGGGGCCGGGGGCGATCGTGTGGGCGCAGGACCCGGCATGCGCGGGCGGGTCGGCGCAGGCGACCCTCGGCGTCTCGGTTGCGGCGCTCCGGCCGGACGAGCGCACAACGCTCAGCGGCTCCGAGCTGCTACCGGTCTCCCCGTCAGGGACGCTTGCCGCCGTCGGCGCGAGCCGGGGCAGGGTCGCGGTCGCGGTGACGCTCGGCGGACCCGCCTCCTCGCGGTCCATAACGCTGCTGCAGGGGAGGTCCACGAGGCCGCTCGGCGCCGGGACCGTGATCTCCGGTTCGCTGTTCTCGCTCGCGCATGCGTATCTGGGCGATGCCGCCATCGCGACGGTCCTGCCCGGAGTCGCTATCGAGGTGCGCGTGGAGCGCTACTTCCGCTCCGAGTTCGGGCAGCCCCAGCGGATCCCGATCGAGGCCGGGCGCGTGAGCGCGCTGACCGCGACGATGGACTACCGCTCCGACGTGCTCCTCGCCTGGCAGCAGCACGGTGCGATCTACGCGCACATGTTGCGCGCGTCCGGTCGCCCGGAGGCGACCCAGCGGATCGGCGTCAGCGCGCCCGACCCGCAGCTGCGAGCGCTGGTCAGCGACAACGACCACGGGATGATCGCCTGGTCGAGCGCCAACGGGCCGGCGCCCGGAGCGACGAGCGTGCGGATCGCCTTCTCGGGCGCGGGTGTGCGCTTTGCGGGCAGCAGGCTGGTGGCCTCGTTCGCGGATCCGCAGGGCGCGGGGCGCGCCCCCGGCGCGCTCGCGCTCGTGCGCCTCTCGACCGAGAACGTGATGCTCGCATGGACCGACTCCGAGCACGGCCACTACGTCGTACGCGCGGCGCCCGCCGTCTTCGCCGGAACGCGGCCGCCGGCTCGCCTGAGCGATCCAGCCGCCCGGTCGGTGCTCGCAGACCTCGCCCCAGGACCGGCCGGCGAGGCCGTCGCGCTCTGGAGCGCCACTCCCGCCGCCTCCTTCGAGCGCAGCCGCA
The DNA here is from genome assembly GCA_035566835.1 of Solirubrobacteraceae bacterium. GTDB lineage: Bacteria > Actinomycetota > Thermoleophilia > Solirubrobacterales > Solirubrobacteraceae > Palsa-744. The sequence goes on along the minus strand of DATMQG010000027.1, from coordinate 12,052 downwards.
ACGAGCTGTGGGCGGCTCGCGCGTTCGTGGAGCGTCACGGGCGCGTCGGCTTCAGCGCTCCAGAACTCGTTGCGCCCGCGGCGGCGAACGCCGCCTCGAGCGTCGCAGTCGACCCGGCGAGCGACCGCGCGCTCGCCGCCTGGCTCGTGCTCGGCGCCCGCACCACCGTCGAGTACGCGTCCGGCCGGGGCGCGTCGGGTTACCGTCCCCAGGCCGCGACCGCTTCAACGGGGACCGCGACGCAGTGGCTGCAGATCACGCTCGCCTGCGTGGCAGCGGCGGCGATCGGGGCGGTTATCGTCGTTGCACTGCGCCGGCGCGCTCGCGGCCGGAGCCCCGCCGGCGCGAATACAGGAAGGCGGCGGCGCCGATGAGCGCCAACGCCGCGAGCACGGCGGCGGCGATGTAGCGCAGGTGATGGTGAACGGCGGCAGGTCTCGCGCGTGCGCCCCGCGGGCGCGAGGCGAAGATCACGCGTATGTGGCGTTCGTGCAGGAGCCGCTGCAGCATCGGCTGCGCCCCGCGGGGGTAGAACGCCTCCCACTCAGACAGGTCGCGGAACTTGATCTCGATGTCGCCGCGGGTCCGGTTGATGATCGCGCGAATCAGCGGTCCGGACCTGACCTGCTGCAGCAGCTGGGGATAGCCGACCGGCGTGGCCGCAAGCGCGCTCGCCGGCGCGAGCGCGAGCCCGGCGAGCAGCGCGATCACGAACGCGAAACGGCGCATCCGATGAGGGTACGCGCAGGACAGGCGGCCGTGACTCGGTGTCGTCAGCGCACGCGAATTCGATGGGTCAGGCGCGCCGATCGAGCATGTACGGCACGGCCGCCCGGACGAAGTCCCGGTCTCGGCCGGCCGGGGCCGGCGCGAAGGCCGCCTCAAAGGCGTCCAGTGCTGCTCCGGCGATGCCCCGCGCGTAGGCCGCCGCGAATCCGATGCTCCCGTAATCGTGTAGAAGGCCGCGGATCTCCGAGACCATCGCCGGGGTGCGCTCCCGGCGCTCGAGGCGGAGGTAGCGATCGATGGAGCGACGATCGCGGCCGCGCGCATTGCGCAGCAGGTGGATCAACGGCAACGTCCGCTTGCCCTCATAGAGATCCCCGTCGATCTCCTTGCCGTACTCCCGTTCGGTGCCGAGCAGGTTCAGCAGATCGTCCTGAATCTGGAAGGCAGCACCCAGGTAGAAGCCGAACCGCACCATGGGTTGGAGGTCGGCGGCGCCTCCGGAGCCGATCAGCGCACCGACCCGTAAGGGGTGAACGGTCGTGTACCAGCACGTCTTGTGCATGATCAGGTCGAGATAGTCCTCGGGCACCAGCTCTTCGACACGGTCTCGGCGCCAGCCAAGCTCGGTGGCCTGTCCCTCCAGCGTCCGCAGCGCCATGGCGTCGAACTCGTGCAAGAGCCGATCGGCGAGATCGACATCCATGCAGGTCGCGTGGCGCCGCAGTATTTGGTTGGAGAGCACGGCCAGGGCGTCGCCAGCGTTCAGTGCAAGGCCGACGCCGTACTCGGCCGGCAGCGTCGGCCGGCCTCGGCGGCGCTCGCTGCCATCGACGATGTCGTCGTGGACGAGAAAGGCGTTGTGCAGCAGCTCGATCGCCACCGCGACCGGCAGGATGTCGCCGTCGCTCCCCCCGAACGCCCGACTAGTGGCGACGCATAGCGCAGGTCGGAGCGCCTTTCCCGGTCGGCTCGGGTAGACGCGCGCGACCCGGTACAGCCACCGGTGCGGCTCGCCGTCGGGGATGGCGTCGAGCATCGAGCGACGGACAAGCCGGCTGACGTCGTCGGAATACGCCTCCACCAGGTGGGCGCTGTCAGCGGTCATCACGCCTCGATCGACACCTCCAACGGCAACCAGAGCTTGGGCGCTCCATCGGCTTGGATCGTGCCGCGGTAGATGCCGGGGCGCAGCGGGCCGGTCGCGGCGAGCGACACGAGCACGGCACGGCTGGATCGTGGCGGGAGGATCTCGACCTCGCCGGGCTCGAAGCCGACATCGGCACCGTCGAGCACCGTGCCGTCGGAGGCGATGAGCTGCCCGCATCGCAGGGTCAGCGGGCCGACGGCGGAGGATGTTCCGTTGTGGAGCCAGACCTCGGCGGCCGCGCCCTGGGCTCGCTCCGAACCGTCGAGCGCCAGCCGCACGGGCGGGCCGACGTCGCTCGCATCGACGGGGACCGTCACGCTGGCGGATTGAACGGGCTGAGCCAGTCCGGCTGCGATGCGCCGCAGAAGATCCGCCCAGGCGTCGACCAACGCCGTGTAGTCGCGGCTCGGTGACCGGGAGCGAGGCCCGGGACGGTCGCGCTCGGATCCCAGCATCCGCTCGAGCAGCTCGCTTGCGGCGCGCAAGCCATCGGCCTGGATGTCGGCCATCGCGCGCATCCCGGCGACCGGGTCGAACAGGGGGATGGGGCGCTTGGGAGCGCTCGTGCCGTCCTCTTCGGCACCGTCCGCTGCCGTGCCGTCCGGTTCGTTGTCGCCCGTCACCCCGAGCCCCCCTTTCTGATACCGGTTTCTCGGAGTAGAGTACGCGTACCAACCGGGGGTACGCATGTCCGAGCTAGACGGGCTTGTCGGGATCTACGGAGCGATCGACCAGGTCGCGCGGAACGATGAAGAATCGCGGGCTGAGGTATCGCGACTGCTTCCGCTCTACCGGGACCCCGGCCTGCACTGGTACGACGACTTCCAAACGTGGCTCAGGGGGTCACGACGGGAAGTCGTCGACCCGGGCGAGCCCCTGTTCCCGCAGCTGGAACCCGCCCTGCGCGAGCTCGCCAAGGTCGACCCGCGCGGTCGCATGCAAGCGCGGCGTCTCTTCGCGCTCGCCGTGGCGGCGCGGGCGTTTCCCAAAATGCGCAAACGCAGGAGCAAACTGGGGGCCCTGGCAGCAGGTGCCCTGCGCACGGGCAGACTCGTCGACTCAGAAGAATCGGCGCAGGCGCTGCTCGAACTGCTCGCCGACGAGGAGACTCTCCCAAACCTCGACGGCTCCGGCCCCCAGGATCTCAGTGCCTGGTGGAAACACCTGATCGAGACCGCTCATTCGGCCGACCTGATCTCAGATACGACGGGCTTGTTCCCGCGCCCGTGCTCGGGGCGGCTCGTGACGGTGCCGGGCGTCGCCGGTCCGGTCGCGGCGCTAAAGACGGAATTCGTGACCGAAGAAATCGACTTCGAAGCGGCCACGAGGTTCATCGACCCGGCCAACTGGCAGCGATGCATGCCGCACTTCTGGTGCGACATGACTGAACTGGGTCGCGGGAGGCTGCCCGGCATGCATCTCTACCGCGAGGTCGTGAGCACCGACTGCGCCAGCAAGGTTGGAGCCAGATTCGAGGCCGAAACCGAACTCGAATTCAACTTCCAGTGGATCCCGGAAACAGCCACGGTGGCTAACGCACAAGCCGCTGTCGCCGACTACCAGTTGGCCTATGGACGACCGGCGCTCCTTGACCTGATTTGCGTCGACGAGGGCTCCCTCGTGGTGGCAAGGCTGGGTCCCGGGCCCAAGCGGCTGCTGATCACGACCACCAAGCGCATCCAGTTCAGCTTTCCGTTCAGCTCGAAGGCAATCGCGAGCATCATGTGCGCGCTGGGATATGCCGACGTGGTTGGCGACCTGCTCTACTGCGCTGCGTCCAACGCCGGAGTCCCCGACGCGGGGACGGAGTTCCCCGCCGCCCCGCCGACGGCGCCAGCGCCGGGCGCGGCGCCCCGATGCGCCGGCCGAACGTCGCCCTGCTCTCCCTGCGGTGGAGGGCCCCACATCGCCGGCCAGCTCGTGCAGGACATGGCGAGCGTGTGGGCCCGGGTCCTGCGCGAGGGCGCGACGGCCGTCGGGCGGGGCACTCGGCGCTCGGGCACGGGTACGCGTACATAAGACCGATCGGAGGATGACCAATGAGTAGCCGCGCCAGCGATGTCATGCAGGGGTACGCGACGCTCGCGTCCTCGCTGCTCGGGCGGTGGGGCGCCCATGCCTCCGAAGTGGCCTCGAAGGTCGATGCCCCCGAGTACGACGCCGCCCGCGCGGTCGAAGACGTCACCGCCTGCGCGTCGCTCGCGACCGAAGGCGGGCTCCTGTTGGCCGCCGAGGCGCTCGAAGCCTTTGCCACGCTCGCCGGTGTTGCGTGCGAAGGGAACATCGAAACGTCCCAGCGCTTCCATGCGCCCGCGGGGGCCGCGTTGACGCTCACCGGCCCGCTCGTCAAGGGCCCGGGGCTCGCGTCGATACCTGCGTCGGCCATCACCATCAAGCCATCGCAGCTCGCCCCGACCGATACCGAGTTCACTCTTCTCGTCGACACCACGGGACGCCGCGGCGCGACCTACTACGGGACGGTAGAGGCATCAACGGCCGCAGGGACACCTCCGGTGACGATCTGGGTCTGGGTCACCATTCCATGAACGAGCCGGCCGACGACGAGCTCAGCACTCGCGTCGGTGAGCTGCGCCGGCTCACGATCATGTACTGCGACGTCGTCGACTCCACCGAGCTCTCCGGGCGCTGGGAGCCCGAGACGTACCGCGAGCTCATGAGGGGCTACCGCACCGTATGCCGTGATGTGATCGAGTCCCGTTTCGAGGGTCACATCGTTTCGCTGAAGGGCGACGGGATCCTCTCGGTGTTCGGGTTCCCGGTTGCGCACGAGAACGACGCCGAGCGCGGCGTGCGGGCGGGGCTCGCCCTCGTGCGCGCGGTGCGCGATCTGCCACGGGCGAGTGGGTCCACAGCGGCACAGTCGCTCGACGTTCGCGTCGCAGTTCACCGCGGTCCCCTCTACGTCGACCTTGACGAGGACGACGTCTACGGCCTCGCCGCGAATATCGGCGCTCGGCTGCAGGCCATCGCCGCTCCCGGGACGGTGGTCGTCTCAGATGACGTTCGAGAGCTGGTCGAGAGCCACTTCGAGATCGAGGCAGGCGACCCCCAGCTGGTCAAAGGCGTGGCCGATCCGCTGCAGCCATTTCGAGTCCTCGGCGAGCGCCGTGGCCCGGTGCAGCGGTCGTGGTCGACACCGCTGGTCGAGCGGGATGATGAGCTCGAGCGTCTGCGGCATGCTTGGGCTGAGGTGGCGGGCGGCTCCACCGATCGCGCAATGGGAGTGCTCGTCTGCGGGGACGCGGGCGTCGGCAAGTCCAGGCTGGTGTCCGCGTTCTGCGACGAGGTCGCTTCGGGCGGCGCGTCTGTCGTCGAACTGCACGGGTCTCCCTTCCACGTCGATGCCGGCTTTCACCCGGTTCGGAGCCTGATCGAGGTCCGCTGTGGCATAACCGAGGACGCCGACCCGGCCGAGCGCCTGGAGTACCTCGCTCGCGAGCTCACGGACCTGGGCCTCGAAGGGCCCGCGACCTTGCCGCTCCTCGCGCCGGTTGTCGACGTCGCTCCGAGTGCCGGCTATGAGCCGGTCGAGTCGGAAGGGCGCAAGCTCCAGGAGGAAATCACGAACGCCGCCCGCGGCTACGTCGTTGCTTGCACGCAGGGTCGGCCGGCGGTAGTCGTGGCCGAGAACCTGCACTGGTTCGACGACGCGACAAATGCGCTGCTGGCGGCGCTCGTGCAGGCCGGGACCGGCGGCATGCTCGTCCTCGGGACCTCACGCAACCACCAGCGCGGGTCATGGGAGACGATCGAGTTGAGGCCGCTGACGCTCCCCGGTCGGCTCGAGCTCATCGACGCGCTGCAGGAGGGCGTGATCGACGAGGATCGGCGGGCGCTCGCTGCGCGCAGCGGCGGCATCCCGCTCTATCTCGAGGAGCTCGTACGAGGCGGCGTCGTCGACCAAGCGGGCACGATCGGCGACGCAGCTCCGATCCCCGGGTCGGTCCCAGCGGCGCTCTACGAGCCGCTCGTGGCCCGGCTCTACGCCACCCCGTCGGCGCTGCCGGTCGCCGCGACCGCGGCGGCAGCGGGGCAAGAGGTCGACCGCTCGCTGCTCGCCGCGACCATCGCAATGCCGGCGGAGGAACTCGACTCGACACTGCGGACCCTTCTTGACGCACAGATCCTTGAGCCCGTTCCCGGTCGTTCCGAGCGCTACCGCTTCCGCCACGAGTTGCTCCGCGAGGTCGCCTACGAGTTGCAGCCTCCTTCGTGGCGTCTCAAGGTCCACAGCCGACTGTGCGACTTCCTCACCCGCAACGAGCCCGGTGACTGGCGCGTCCTCGCTTCGCACTTCGAGCGGGCGGAGCGCTACCAGGAGGCGGCGGTTGCCTACCAGCACAGCGCAGAGGCCGCTCGCCGGCGGGGGGCGCTGGAGGAGGCTCGGTCTCACCTGGCACGGGCCATCGATCTGATCGTGCCGCTCCCGGGCGACGCGATCCGCGACCATCGCGAGATGGAGTTGCGCCTTCGCAGGGGCTTTCTCGCCATGGCGGCCGAGGGCGCCGGCAGCACGGACGCGTCCGCCGACTTCGAGCGCTGCCTTGAACTCGCCGCGGCCGACCCCGGGAGCGATGACATGTTCAGCACGCTGATCTCCCTGTGGGCCTACCATCTGTCCCGCGGCGAGCTCGATCGCGCACGTCAGGTGTCGCAGACGGGGCGCGCTGCGCTCGGTGGCGGCGACAGCTCCTTCCGGCCTCTGAACCTTGCCAGCTTCGGCATGCTCGACTGGTTCGCCGGCAGCTTCACCAGCGCGGCCGATAGGCTTGCGACAGCCACCGACGATCTAGCCGAGATGGGCCGAGAAGACCACATCTCCGCCGTGTGGTTCGTGCCCAACGACGCCACGGTTTCGATGCACGTGCATCTCGCCCTGGCGCAGTTCATGGCGGCCGACGTCGCCGGCGCCGAGGAGAATCTCGAGCGGGCACGATCCGTTGCGGCATCGCTCGACTTCCCGCAGGGCCCGTGGAGTGCCGCCTACGCGAACTGGCTCGGCTCCTGGATGTGGATCGAGGCGGGCGGGCTTGATCGGGCGGCCGAGGCAATCGATGACCTCCGCTCATCGGGGGCTCGGCACGGGTTCAATAACTGGGTGCTGTTCGGGGCAACGCAAACGATGGCGTACGAGGCGATCGCGGCCCTGCGCTCAGGAACCTCGGACGCGGCCGCGCTCGCGGAGCAGGCGAATGGGCTAGCCGGCATCATCGATTTCTGGCTTGCGCTTGACACGCGGGTCTTCGTCCCCTTCTATCTCACGACCATCGGCGCGCTGCAGGCCGCGTCCGGCGACCCCGACGGGGCTCGGCAGCGCTACACGGAGTCACTCGAGCTGGCGGCGGAGACCGGCATGCGGTTCTACGACGCCGAGAACGCGCGGCGCATGGCCCACCTGGCACCCGATCGCGAGTCGAAGATCGCTGCGTTGGGGGCCGCACTGGACGTCGCTCGCTCCCAAGCGGCTCGACCCTTCGAGCTACGGATCGCACTCGACCTCCATGAGCTGGTTGGGGAGGATGCACGCCCACCGCTCGAGCGCGCGATGCGCGCGTTTGGCGAGGGCACCACGACCGTCGACCTCGAGGAGGCACGAGCGCGCGTGATGACGCGACGGTGAGCGGCCGCCCGCCCCGCGTCGCCATCCTCGGCGCCGGCATGGCCGGCCTCGCGGCCGCGTGGCGCCTCAGCGAGCCAGGCTGGCAGAACGAGCTCGAGTCCATCACCGTCTACCAGCGGGGATGGCGGCTTGGCGGCAAGGGGGCCAGCAGCAGGGGTGCGAACGGGCGCATCGAGGAGCACGGCCTGCACCTCTGGCTCGGCTACTACGAGAACTCCTTTCGCCTCCTGCGCGAGTGCTACGTCGAGCTCGACCGGGCCGCCACCGATCCGGCGGCGCCGATCCGGACCTGGCGGGACGCGATGCTCCCCGTGGGGACTGTCGGGCTCGAGGATCGCCGGCGTGACGGCTGGCAGCACTGGCTCGGTCAGTTCACGCCGAACGACCTCCTCCCAGGCGAGCCGGAAGCCGAGGGCGGGGAGCTCAGTGTGGCCGAGTTCATACGTCGCGCCCTACGCCTGATCATGGACTTCCTCGCCTCGCTGCCGCAGGACCGGATGCCCTCGGGGCAGGTCGTTCTCAGCGGGTCCCCGGATCTGCCCTCTGGCCGGAGTGCCATCGTGGCTGGATTGCGCGTGGCGGTTCTCGCGGCCATCCTCGAGGCCTCCGCGCAGCTTCGTGGGGGGCTCGACCGCGCCGGCGTAGCTTCGTCGGTGGGGGCGATGGACCGGGCGATCAGCGCGATCAACGATGGGCTGCACGGTCTCGTCGAAGACGACTCGGATCTTCTGCGCACCTGGCACCTCGTCTCGGTGATGACGGCGGTGGTGCGCGGGGTGCTCGCCGACGGCCTCCTCACCGATCAGCGCGGCTTCCGGGCGCTCAACGACGAGGACTTCCTGGACTGGATCGCCCGCCACGGCGCCCCGCCCGAGGTGGCGGAGTTCGCCTTCATCCGGGGGCTCTACGATCTCGTGTTCGCCGAGGGCGGCGCCGAGCGCTCGCGTCGCGGTGTGAGCGCCGGCGTCGCGGTGTTCCTCACCACGAAGATGTTCTTCGAATACCGCGGAGCCATCTTCTGGAAGATGGCAGCGGGCATGGGGGACATCGTCTTTGCGCCGCTCTACGAGGCGCTGCGCCGTCGCGGCGTGAAGTTCGAGTTCTTCCACCGCGTCGACCACCTCCATCTCACCGCGGATCGCGCCAGGATCGAGGCCGTGACGGTCGGTCGTCAGGTTGACCTCGCGGCGGGAGTCGAGCGCTACGAGCCGCTACTCCGGTTCGGCGACCTTCCGTGCTTCCCCTCGAGCCCGCTGGTCGATCAACTCGACGCCGGCGCCGAGCTCGAGGGTCAACCGCTCGAGTCCCACTTCTGCGACTGGCCGGACGCCGAGAAGCGGGTGCTTCGAGACGGCGTCGACTTCGACGTGATCGTGTTCGCGATCTCGCTCGGCATGGCGCCGATCGTCTGCCGCGAGCTGATCGACGATCGGGGTGAGTGGCGGGCCATGGTCGACAACGTCACGACCACTGCCACGCAGGCGGTGCAGCTATGGCTACGAGAGGATGAGCACGCGCTCGGCTGGCGCCACCCAGGAACAACCGTGAGCGCTTACGAGCAGCCGCTCCACACGTGGGCGTCCATGCCGCAGCTGATCGACGTCGAGTGCTGGCCCGCCACCGACCGGCCGGCATCGATCGCCTACTTCTGCGGGGCGCTCCAGGCTTCATGGCCGCCCGAGCCGCCCGAACGCGCTTACGTGGCAGAACAAAGGGCGCGCGTCCGCGCCAACGCCGTCGAGCTCGTCGAACAGCGGCTTGCGCACCTGCTGCCCGGGACTTCAGCGGGCGGGTCGTTCCGCTGGGACCTTCTTTGTGGGCGGGACGGCCACCGCGGGCGCAGCGCGATCGACACCCAGCTCTACCTCGCCAACGTCGACCCGTCCGACCGCTACGTGCAGTGCGCGCCGGGAAGCGACGCCTATCGGCTCCGCGCCGAGGAGAGTGGATACGACAACCTCGTTCTCGCGGGCGACTGGACCGACAACGGTCTGAACGCAGGCTGCATCGAGGCGGCCACGATCTCCGGCCTACAAGCCGCCAATGCCGTCCTGGGACGATCCCGGAGCTACCGGATCGCGGGCACATGGCTCAGCTAACGGGTTCCTGGCGAGAACGCCCCCGTGAGGGCGAGGACTCTCGTTTGCCAACGTGCCGCGGCACCGCTGTCCGGGACGCGTCGGGATCAGCGGCGTGGTTTTTTGTCCCCCTCGCCCCAAAACTGGCCAGTCAGCCAGTACGATCAGGTGAGCATCCCAAAGGCTGCGACATCGGAGGTTCGGAATGGCAACGGTTGGGCGCGATCTCGAGAACGTCGAACTGACGGAGCGCCAGTACTGGGAGAGCGGTCCGCCGCTCGAGGTGTTCAAGGCGATGCGCGGAGGCTGTCCGATCCATTGGACCGAGAGCTTCGAAGAGTTCCCCGATGAGGCCGGATTCTGGTCGGTGACGACAGCCGACGACGTGCACACCGTCAGCCGCGACTGGCAGACCTATTCCTCGGAGCTCGGCGGCGTGGTCGTCGCGGCCGCTGGGTTCCCGATCGAGCTCGCGCGCGCCATGTTCATCGGCATGGATCCCCCGAAGCACGATCGCCTGAAGGCGCTCTTCCAGGCCGGCTTCACGCCGCGGCGGATCGCCGATCACGAGGACGCGATCCGGGGCATCGTCACGAGGACGCTCGACCGGCTCGACGGCCACGAGCAGTGCAACCTCGTCAACGACGTCGCCCAACCGATCGTCTCGCGCGTGATCGGCAGCTTCATGGGCATCCCCGAGGAGGACGACGCGATCTGGGCAAGGCTCATGAACTCGACGCTCGGCGCGGCTGACCCGGATCTCAACCCGGACGGCTTCGAGGGAGCCGTCGAGAAAGACGTTCCCGAGATCTTCGAGCGCTGCCGCAAGCTGATCGCGGAGCGTCTGGAGAAGCCAACAGACGATTTGACGAGCGTGCTCGTGCACGCCGAAGTCGACGGGCAGAAGCTCGAGGAACACGAGATCGTGATGGGCTTCTTCCTGCTCGTCGCGGCAGGCAACGACAGCACCAAGGCCACCTATTGCAGCGGGATGCGGGCGCTGATGGAAGACCGCGAGCAGCTCCAGCTGCTGCTTGACGATCCCTCGCTGATCCCCGACGCGGTCGAGGAGTCGCTGCGCATGTTCCCCGCCTTCGCCCACTTCCGTCGCACCGCCACGCGCGACACGGAACTGCACGGCCAGCAGATCAAGGAGGGCGAGAAGGTCGTCATGTGGTACGTCTCCTCCAACCGCGACGAGACCCGCTACGAGGATTCGGACCGCTTCGACCTGCGGCGCAAAGGCGAGCACCAGGCGTTCGGCGCGGGCGGCCGGCACTTCTGCCTCGGAACCGCGCTCGCGCGCCTGGAGCTGAAGGTGATGCTCGAGGAGACGCTCAGGCGCTTCCCGAAGATCGAGCTCGCGGGCGCCCCGGTGCACGCCGAATCGCTCTTCCTCAACCAGCTGAAGACGCTCCCCGTCAGGCTCGCGCCGTAGCCACCCGCCATCGAGGGCGACGGCTTCACACCTGCACGATCACCTTGCCGGTGTTGCCGCCCGTGAACAGCAGATTGAGCGCCTCCGGTGCGCGCTCGAGGCCCTCGACGATGTGCTCGGCCCCTTTGATCTGACCCGAGGAGAGCCAGCCCGCCATCTCGGCCTGCGCTTCGGGGAAGCGCTCGAGGTAGTCGAGGATCAGGAAGCCCTCCATGCGACCGCGCTTGACGATCAGGTTGCGGTAGTTCGCGGGTCCCTTGATCGCGCCGCGGTCGTTGTAGCTCGAGATCGCCCCGCACAGCACGACGCGCCCACGCAGCGCGAGCGCCGCCAGGCAGGCGTCGAGGATCTCCCCTCCGACGTTGTCGAAGAAGAGGTCGATCCCCTCGGGTGCCAGCTCGCGCAGGCGCGCACCGACGTCTTCGCCCTTGTAGTCGATCGTCGCGTCGAAGCCGAGCTCGTCGGCGATCCATCCGCACTTCTCCGCGCCGCCGGCGATCCCGATCACCTTGCCGGCGCCCTTGATCTTCGCGATCTGACCGGCGGCGGAGCCGGTGGCACCCGCCGCCCCGGAGATCACGACCACGTCGCCCTCCTTCACGCGCCCGACGTCGAGCATGCCGAAGTAGGCCGTCATCCCGGTGATCCCGAAGAGCCCCAAGGCGACGGTCGGCGGGACGCCGGCCGGGAGGCTCTGCATCGCGCGCTCCCCCTCGTCGGCGATCACGTAGTCCTGCCAGCCGGTCATGCCGAATAGAAGGTCGCCCGGGGCGTAGCGGTCGGTGTTGCTGCGCAGGACCTCGGCGATGCCGCCGCCACGCACGACTTCGTCGATCTGGATCGGCGGCAGGTACCCCGGAGCATCGTCCATCCAGGTGCGGATCGTGGGATCGATCGACAGGAAGCGCACGCGCGCGAGCGCCTCACCATCGCCGGGCTCGGGCACCTCCTGCTCCTCGACGCGCACGGTCGACTCGTCGACCATTCCCGTGGGACGCTCCGCCAGGACGAGGCGTCGG